>JAHJQP010000132.1 GCA_018819165.1 Pseudomonadota bacterium | reverse complement strand
CGGGGGAATTTTCCAGACCTACGGTGTAGTTCAGGGCGTGGATCAGATCATCCCGGTGGATGTCTATGTGCCCGGTTGTCCGCCCCGTCCGGAAGGTCTCCTGAAAGGGCTGATCAGCCTGCAGGAAAAGATCGCCCGGGAGCCGTCGGGAATGAGAAAAATCGTCAGCTTGCCATGGAGGAGCAATGGTTAGGTGCATGGCTTACGATCTGCTCAAGGAAAAATTCCCGGAGGCGGTGCGGGGGGTCGAGGAATTCAGAGGCGAGACGACCGTCACGGTCGATAAAGGACAGCTTCGGGCAGTCCTGAAGTTCCTGAAGGAAAGCGAAACCCTGCTTTACGACCTGCTTGTCGACGTTGCCGGGGTGGACTCCGGAAGCGGATCGCCCCGTTTCAAGGTCGCCTATCTTTTGCACTCGATGAAATTCAACCACCGGCTGAGGATCGCCACCGGTGTGGCGGAAGATGCGGAGCTGGATACCGTCAGCGACATCTGGAAGGCTGCGGACTGGCTGGAGCGGGAAGTTTACGACATGTTCGGGATAAGGTTCAGCGATCATCCCGATCTGAGGCGCATTCTGCTGACGGACGATTTTGTCGGCCATCCCTTACGGAAGGATTTCCCCCTGAAAGGGGTTGACTTTGACAAGCCTTTTCCCGTCTGCCTGGAGGAAGAAAAAGGAAATCAAGTAGATGCCTGAAAAAAGCCTTATGACGATCAATATGGGACCCCAGCATCCGGCGACGCACGGGGTGTTGAGGCTGCTCCTGGAACTGGACGGGGAAATTATCGTCAAGGCTGTACCGCACATCGGTTACCTCCACCGGGGGATAGAGAAACTGGCCGAATCCATGACATACCCCCAGGCCTTGACCCTGACGGATCGGCTGGACTACACCAGCGGCCTCTCCAATAATCTTGCCTACTGTCTGACAGTGGAGAAACTCCTGGACATCAAGATCCCCCAAAGAGCCCAGTATCTGCGGGTATTGCTGGCCGAACTCCAGCGGATTGCAGCCCATCTCCTGTGGGTGGCCACGCACGCCCTCGACCTCGGGGCCATGACGGTGCTCTTCTACGCCTTTCGGGACCGGGAAACGATCCTCGAGACAATGGAACTGGTCACCGGCGCCCGGCTCACGCCGAGTTTCGTCCGGATCGGGGGGCTGGCCGCCGATATTCCGGACACCTTTCTTCCGCGCGTCAAGGCTTTTGTAGAGGAGTTCCCCAAAAGGGTGGATGAATACGAAACACTGCTGACGGAAAACATCATCTGGAAGAAAAGGACGCAGAATATCTCGCCCATGTCCGGGGAAGAATGCATCAACTACGGCGTTACGGGACCGGTGCTGAGGGCCTCCGGCGTTTATTACGACGTCAGAAAGGCCTATCCCTACTCGAGCTACGAGGATTTCGATTTTGAGATCCCCCTCGGGAAAAACGGCGACGTTTACGACCGCTATCTGGTCCGACTTAAGGAGATGCGGCAGTCCAACCGGATCGTCGAGCAGGCTGCGGAAAGGCTTCCGGATGGGCCGGTGGCCGCCTCTGATGCCCCCCTGGTCGTGCCGCCGGCCAAAGAAGAGGTGGGCAGAGATATTGCCGCCCTGATAAGACATTTCAAGATCATGGAAGAGGGATTCAAGCCCCCCCGCGGCGAGGTTTACTCCTCCATCGAATCGTCGAAAGGCGAACTCGGTTTTTACCTTGTCAGCGACGGGGCCAACAAGCCCTTCCGGATGAGGATCAGACCGCCTTCTTTCGTCAACTTAGGCGCCCTGCCGAAGATGATAGAAGGACAAATGGTGGCGGATGTCGTTGCCGCCATCGGCAGCATCGACATTGTGCTGGGGGAGATAGACAGGTAGGGCGACACCTTAAACAGAAAAGTGTTTTTTAGGCTTTTTGTGAGAGCATTATTTATGGCAGACATCATTTTCAGTTCTTGGCAGGAAGAACTGGTGGACAACAGAAAAGCGACTGAACAGGACCGGAAGAAACCGGGCAACGTCAAGTTGCCGCCGGAGTTCCGGCCCGGCGAGCGGATCAGGGCCTTCATGGGCTGGGACGGCATCATCCTGTGCGATGATGATGTGGACATCGTGGACATGTGCGCCGGCTATGCAGAGACCGTGCAGAAGGAATCCTGCGGAAAATGTTTCCCCTGCCGCGTCGGCACCAGGGTCGTGAGCGACTGGCTGAAAAAGATCGCCTCCGGAGAGGGTTGGGAAGAATTACCGGCCCGGATCGGAGAACTGGCCCTCCAGATCCGGGAAGGGTCCAAATGCTCTATCGGTCAGACAGGAATGAACCCCATTCTGCATGCGCTGAAATATTTCCCCCAGGCTTTCGCCGACGCCATTGCGCAAAAAAAGAAAGCGCGGGAAGGCCGGTACCGTTTTGCCGTTACAGCCCCCTGCGTCAGCGCCTGCCCCAGCAGCCTCGACATCCCCGGTTACGTGGAAGAGATCAGCGAACAACGTTTCGCGGAATCGCTGGCCACGATCCGACAGAGCGTCTGCATGGCCGGGACATTGGGTCGGGTCTGCATTCGTCCCTGCGAATCGAACTGCCGGAGGGCGAATATCGATGAAGCCATATCCATTAAGAATTTGAAGAGATTTGCCGCCGATTACGAAATAGACAAAAACAGACATCCGGAAATCGAAGGCGTTAAAAAGGCCGGCGGGAAGGTGGCCGTCATCGGTGCCGGTCCGGCGGGCCTCTCCTGTGCCTACTATCTGGCCATGAAGGGCCACTGGCCGACCATCTTTGAGAAACTTTCCGAGCCGGGCGGCATGGCAGCCGTAGGCATCCCTGATTTCCGTCTGCCCCGGCCGGTCCTCCGCCGCGAAGTGGACATCGTCAGAGAGGCCGGCGTGGAGATACGCTACGGCGTCG
>JAHJQP010000131.1 GCA_018819165.1 Pseudomonadota bacterium | reverse complement strand
GAGTTATCCACATCCGCGTCTGGCAGCCCTTTAATAGCACGGCCGGACGCGGTTGTGGGTAACTCCACTCAAACATCTATCGGCCATTCCAAAAAACACCTATTGAAAAAGTTTGCCCCACCTTTTGAACGTTACCAATAGTTTGATAGAGCTTCTTTGTCAGTTCGGCGTCCCGCTTGCTTCGGAAGATGGGGCAGGTGCGGGTGTTGGGGTTCAGGAGGGCGATGTCTTCTGAGGAGAGCTTGAAATGGCGGTCCGATTCATGGAGCTGTGCCGTATTGGTCAGGAAGAAGGCGAAATCGGTCCCCTCGGGGGCGGCGTCCGGCCCGCCCATGGTGAGGAGACAAAACTTATACGACCTGTGAACAGCGGGAAAGATGCCTTCCCGGTTCTCAAAATCATAGAGACTCAAGAGTGCCTTCTTCTCCGTCAGGTCGGCGAAGAACTGCTTGTTCGTGTCGTCCGTGGCAATCCCCGTGGGGACGATCACCCCGGCGCGGCCCTTGTCCGACAGGAGTTCCCGGAAGAGACCGGCGAAGATCTGGTAGGTATTGAGGTCGCCAACGGCGGAGAGGGGATAGCGACCTGACGTTCGAAAGAAGTGGCTCTCGCCCTCAGCCATCCGCTTGGCCGATGCGAAGGCCTTCCAGAGGTCGGGGTTTGTCTCGGGAAGATTCGCGATCAGACGCTTGCGGGCGGCGGCGTTGGGGGCGTTTGCGATCTCCGGGTCCCGCTGGGCAAAAAACTCTTTTTCTTGGAGCTTGATCCGCTCCCAGGGGGGGTTGCCGAGGTCGCAGTCGAACCCCTTCCGTTTCATGAAAACTTCGGGGAACTCCAGATGCCAGTGGAAGAAGCGGTGCTCTTCCGCCAGCGCCTTCACCCGGCCGGCGGTCTTTCCGTCGAGGGCATAGGCCCCGTCGCGGAGGCGGCGGAAGACGTCCTGTGTGGGAACGGTATCGTAGGTCGCCTTCGTCAGAGGCCAGAAGAAGGCCGCCGTCCAGAGATCCGCCAGGTCGTGCTGATGGCGGATGGCGCGCCCCCCCAGAAGGGTGTCATACTGCCGGGCTTTTTCCGAAACCTGTCCGATGTTGTCTTCGGGAAGGGATGCCCAGGTGGCATAGGCCGAGGCCGCTTCCCGCCAGTCGGAGCGGTCTTCCTGGATCAGGAAAAGGTCCTGCTGCCCCTTCCTCTCTTCCTTGTTTTTCCGGCGGATGGAGGAGGCGACGGCGGGGTCGTCCCCTTCGATGGTTTTGAAGGCGTCGTCGGGGATGCCTTTGGCCAGCAGCTCCGGTGTTGCCCCAATGATGGAGTTACCGCATTTGATCCGGTGGTCCAAAAAACCCAGAGGCTTGCGCGGGTCGAGGGACTCCAGCCAGAGGGCCACCTTGCAGAGTTCCACGGCCAGGGGATTGATGTCCACGCCGTAAATGCAGTTGGCGACCACGTCCCGTAGGGCTTCCCGAAGGGCTTCCAGCGGGGGCTCCCCTTCGCCGGTCCGGACGACAGCCAGGCGCTTGGCAATGCGGTGGGCGGCGGCGATGAGGAAATGGCCGGAGCCGCAGGCGGGGTCCACGAACTTCAGAGAGAGGATGGCCTCCTCCGGATCGGGCTTCTTCATGGCCTCGTCGAGCAGCGGTTCCAGTGCGGAATCCAAGAGGCAGCGGATGAGCGACGGGTGGGTGTAATAGGACCCCGTCGTCTTGCGCTCCGAGCCGGCGTAGGTCTTGAGGGCGAAGGTAAATGCCTCCGCGTTTAGTTCCGGGTGGAGCTCCAGGAGGCTTTCATAGACGCTGCCCAGTTCTTCCGTTCCGAGGTTGCGGTAATCGACGGGGCGGAGGAGGCGGTTCTCCTCGGTATAGCAGAGGCCGCGAATGGCGGACAGGAGCGCGTCGTTGGCCATTTTGCAGCCGTTGAGATCGGGGAGGGTCTCCGGGGAGAAGAGAAAGCCGTTCAGGGCGGGAATGCCGAGGCTTGGCTCGCCCTTTTCCAGGCAGGCGAAGGTGACACGAAGCCCTGCATATAGGTCGCCGTGGCGGGTTCCCCGGCGCCGGCCCGCCAGACGGCGGAGACGGGCGATGGCATAAAATGTATAGCGCTTTCTGACATCGGCTGAGATATCCGAAAGCGGGATGAGCCCTCGATCTTCGGCGACGAAGAGAAAGATGAAACGGTAGATCAGGCGCAGGAGCTGCTTATAGTAGCCGAGGGGGCTTAGAGTCCCGGCTTGCAGGGCTCTGCGGAGGGCCGTGTTTTCAGGGTGGGCGAGAAATCCCTGCCCCAGGGCGGTGATAGCCTGTTCCACGCCGTCCCGGAGCCGGTCCAGGGCTCGGGTTCCTCGTTCCTGGGCCTCCCGGCTCCATTTCTCCAGCCTGCACTCTTCGGGTTTATCCGCCTCCAGGCGGGACTGGTGCAACAGGAGATACAAAAGGACGAAATCGGGGTAGATCTCGCCGTCCATTAGGGCTTCCAAATCAAAATCGACGTAGGTCTGGCGGGTCAGACTGATGTTATCGCGCAAGATCCGGAGACGGTGGCCGTTGGAGACGACGCCCCAGAGATGATTCTCGGAACGGTTGAGAAACTCCTGAACGAGGCTGTGGGGGCTCAGACGGGCGGCCCCGGCCACGCCCGGCGTCCGGCGGTCCATGTCCTGGCGGAAACTGACCAGGTGGATGGGGGTGTGATGCCAGACATGACTGATCGGGTAGGTGTTGCCCCCGATCTCCAGAGCTTTCGCGTCCAGCAACCTGCCGTAGCCCAGTTCCTGGAACAGGATCAGGAGCCAGCGCTCGCGGGTCAAGGTAGTCCCGGTGTCCGAATCGGCAAGCTTTACCGCGGCGGCCCGGAAGGTGCGCCAGGCGCCAAGGCAGCGGAACCAGGCCCGGTTGACGGCCTCGTTGATCTTCTCCGATTTTTCCAGATGATAGGATTCCGGGTCCAGTCCCTCCAGTTTACGGTCCCCTTCGACGATGCGCCGGAGGATCTCCGCCGGGAGCAGGGCGCCTTCGGTTCGTATTGTCGTGAATATGTCGCCGGTTTTTCCTCTCATGGCTGAGTCACGGGCAGATAAACGTAAATCCCCAACACATCCGGGGGCAGGTGCGGTTCGACGCGGTATTTCACGCCGCTCATCCGGGCGGCGCTGCGGACGTGCCGGTGGGCGTTCAGCAGCTCTTCGCCCCGCCGGAAGGCCTCTTTTTCCAGATGCAGCTTCAGATAATCAAAGCTCTCGACGATCCTTGTAACGAACTGGGCGGCGCGGTCCGGGCTGATGTTCATCGCCGGTTCAGCCAGGATCAGCTTTTCGGCTGCGTCATCATCCAGCCATTCAACCCGCTCCGGCGCGCCGGAAAATCCGAGCAGTCGGCAATCTTCCGCCAGGAGGGGATTGTCGATGCCGTTTCGGGTCGTGATGATGTAGTAGCGGAACCGGACGAGGAGCAGGGTCGTCCGGCGCTCGACCCTGTGGGTGTAGATGACGCCGCAGCGCCGGGCGATGCCTTTCAGGAGGGGGTCCAGGGATGCGTTCATCACATAGGCCGCCAGGGCCTCTACTGTGGGATGGGTGCGGTTCAGATAGGAAACCCCCTCCTGAACGGGCATGTCGAAACGCCCCTGGAAAGGCTTGCTATAGAGAAGGGCATCTTTCAGCGGCGCTGGGGATTCCGTCAGGTCAAATCGATACGAATCCTTCCGGTCCGTAATCACCGCGCCGTGGGCGGTAAACGCATCCAGGACGAAACGCCGGACATCGGCGCCCAGACCGATCGACGCCTGCACCACCTGCAGTTCCGCCGCGACCTCGTCCACCTTGATGGTCTCCTGGGCAAAGACGGTCCGGGATCGCTTTTCGCGCGCTGTGGCGTCATCCCATTTGCTGAAAAGTTCCTTGCGTTGCGGTTTGAACATCTCATCGAATCCGGGCAGATAGGCTTGGGCGCTGCCTGTGGCCCTTTCCCGGAGGAGGAGGCCCTCGAAGATCGCCTCGATCACCTGGGCGGTTTCCACGGGGACGGGAACGGAGATGCCCAGGGTTGTCCGGATCGTCTTGTGCTTCCGGATCAGGACGTCCAGGACGATGCCGTCGATCTGGTTGTCCGTCCCGTAGTAGGTGAGGACCCGGATCCTGTCGCGGGGCTGGCCGAAGCGGTCCACGCGGCCCTCCCGCTGCTCGTGGCGGGTGGGGTTCCAGGCGAGATCGTAGTGCATGACGGCGTCGAAGCGCTCCTGGAGGTTGATCCCTTCGCTCAGGCAATCGGTGCAGACGAGGACCCGCTTGGGGTTTTCAGCCAGTTGAATGATCCTCTCCTCCCGCTCGGCGTGTGGAAGGGTTCCCGTGACCGCCGCGACGGCCACGTCCGCGGGCAGCGCCTTGCGGAGCTGCTCGGCGACGTACTCCGCCGTGGGGATGAACCGGCAAAAGACGATGGGGTTGTAGCCGTCCTTCAGCAATTCTTTGACCAGGGTGATCGCTTTTTTGAGTTTGGCGTCCTTTTCACCGGCAATTTTGTCCGCTTCCCTTGCCATCGCGAGAAGGCGCCGACGCAGGGCCTGATCCGCGTCCGCTGTTTCCTCGGCATCTCCGGGGTCGCTCCCGGGGATGAGGTCTGCCCCTTCTCCGGCATCCTCCAGGTCGATATCCAGGACGGTGCGGCGGCCGATCTCGTCGGCTTCCTCGGGCGTCCCGGCGTCGGCGGATGCGGCGCGGTTCCTCAGGGTGGCCGCGGCAGCCGCGGGACTGCTGGCGAGGGAGCGTAAAAGGGCCAGGGCGGACCACCAGCGGACCCTCTGCCGGTAATGACCGCCTGCCTGGTCTTGAACCGTCTCGCGGGCGTAGTCGAGGACCCGGTCGAAGAGGCGCCGGTAATCCGAGCCTTCGCCCAAGGCGTAGGTTTCCTCTCGGTCCTCGCGACTCGGGAATGGGGTGTCGGTCTTCATGTAATGGCGGATGTCGGCCCGGCGGCGCTGGACGAAATGGGCGGCAAGTTTCCGGCGGTAGGGTTCGTTCTGCGGTCCGGCAAGTTCGGACGGCAGATCGGCGAAGGCAGGATCGATAAAAGACAACAGCGACCGGAACGCCTCGTCCTTGCCGCTGTGGGGTGTCGCCGTCACGAGGATAAGGTGGCGGTTCGGATCCTGGGCGATACTGCTGATCAGGCGGTTTCGCTGGTGCCGCCCTCCCCGCTGAACCTCCGCGTAGGCGCAGCCGTGGGCCTCATCGACAATGACCAGCTCCGGACAGGTCCGGATGAACTCATCGCGGCGGCGGTCGGCCTTGATGTAGTCCATGGAGACGACGACGTACGGGTAATGGTCGAACAGGGACTCGCCGATGCGAAGATGACTATGCCTCTCCAGGCGGCCGGCGGTTCCCGGCAGGACAAGTTCCGCGGAGATGTGAAACTTGGCTTCCAACTCCGTCTGCCACTGCTCGGCCAGGTGGGGCGGGCACAGGACAGCCAGGCGCGTCGCCTCGCCCCGGTCGAGGAGTTCCCTAGCGATCAACCCCGCCTCGACGGTCTTCCCCACGCCGACGTCATCGGCGATCAGAAGACGCACCGGGTCCAGCTTCAAAGCCATCAGGAGAGGAACCAACTGATAGGGCCTGGGCTCGACGCCGATTTTGGCAAAAGAACGGAACGGTCCCGCGCTGGAGCGGAAGCCCAGGCGGATGGCGTCCCGCAGGAGGCGGCAGGAGCGGTAATCGCCGATTTCGTTCGGGTCGGGAAGATCGAAACGGGCCGGTTCGACCGGCTCCAGGGCGGTGCAGATCCCGGCGATTTCATCCTCCGTCCCCCCCAAAGGCCGCAGCATCAGAAAATCGTCCTGCGACTCGGGGAGCACCACCCATTCTCTGCTGCGCGCTCTGACTAAAGAACCTACGGCATAGGGCATGATATTTCCTGTGTCGAATATACGTTTTTACTTTTCTTTTTCCATGCCAAATATATGGGGGAATCTGGCGATAATCTCCTGCCAATCATCTTGATGGCCAAAAGGAATGACAGTATATCCCAAGTCTTCAAGACTGTTCCTTTGCTCTTCGTCTCTCTTTGCCCTTTCGGGGTAATCGTGGATAGGTCCATTCACGTAAATCACCGCTAAATGATCTTCATATAGAAAATCGGGGCGTGTTTTACACTTCTCGATAAGACACTGTGCCTTTGAAGGAAGATGGTAGTTCTTGTCATCAATAAAACGAATCCATCTGCGCTCCAGCTCCGAACCGGCCTGGTTCATGAGCCGCTGCAGGTGCTCAGCCCTGGGGCTGCCGGTCGGGGATGCGGAGACTTTGGCCTGCAGAAATCCCAACAGCAGATCCCGAATGGACTTGCGGTCGATGTGCCGGTGGTCCGTCTGGTTGCTGTAACTGAGCAGACAGTCGTAACAGGCGGCTTCGCAGTCCTCTTTGGCCCTGTCGGCCCTTCTGCGATCCTCCCCCGTATCCGGATCGAAGTGGCAGAGTTCGAGGGCCGTCCTGGCCACATCGGAGAAAGCGTCCGGTTCATCGACCAGGTGTCTGAGCACGCCCGCGCCGCCCTCGGCCGCTTCATAAAAGAGCAGAACCCGCCGTTCGTCTCTTCCGGGCAGGGGATCGACGGCCAGTTCGTTGTCCTCCAGTTGGTAGCGGGTCTGAATCGCGTTCTTGAGCGCCGACTGGAGGGAAGCCATCTGATTCAGTTCCAGGTTTCCGGCCGGTTCGAACAGGAGGCAGTTACGCCGATCCTCGACAAAGGGAATGACCCGGACGGATTTGGCCGTCATCGGATCGTCTTCGTCCTGCTCGATCGCGGCGTTGTTGCTTCCCCAGTAGCCTCTTTCTGTGTCGAGGACAAATCCCGTCTGCTGGTCGCTGCGCTTCCACCCCATATTGATGCGCCAGATGGTGGCCGCACTCCCGTAAATCAGTTTGGCAAGGCTTCCTTCTCCGGGGTGTTCCACTGTAGATCGTCTGTACGAAGGTCTGCCTTCATGGTCGGCAAAGCGGACCCCCGTTTTGATCTCATAACCCTGTCTCTGCCTTTCCTCTTCATCGCAGTTAATGCGGTCTTTTCTCTTTGTTGAGACATTCTGAATCCGGAAAAGCTGCTCCAGCGGCTTCTCCAGAATGGTGTTGCAGTATTCGCAGAGGTCTGCGCCGGCCGTGTCTCCCCAGATATCATGGAGGTATCCACACTGCGGGCAGAGTTTGGCCGAAGCGGTTTTTACATCGTCATCGCCCACGGGCATGATGACCCGATTGATCACATAGCGAGAGCCTTCGTGATAGATGATGTTCCGGGGACCGAATTCTGAGATGGCCAGGAATCTCGGACGGGAGAGGAAATGGTCCTGTCGTTCTCGCCGGCCCGGGATATAAGCGGAAAGGGGCAGCCGGGGAAAATTATAACCGGGCAGGAAGCCTTCACTGGCGAAATAACGGTAGCTGTAGAAGTCGGATTGCATGATCTTGTCTGATTCGATCAGCAGGTCCAGTTGCGCTTCCGCTTCCCGCCGCAGGCGCTTGGCTTCCGCCTTGTCGGACGGGCTCCGCGACGCGTCGCCGATGATCCGGTTCTGGATCTCCCGCTGCTTCAAGGCGGCGCGGTAAAGACCCCGCCACCGCTCGCAGGCCTGTTCAAAATTCAGATGGATCTTTTTGAAGACCTCGCCCAGCCATCCTTCGCTGTACCAGTCCGCCTCCTTGAGATCATCGCTGATTGTCTTCAGGATATCCGTCGCCCGCGTCAGAGCCCGCGCCTTTGCCTTCTCGTCTTCGAGGGAATCACGAACATGGGGTTGCAGTCCGAGGGAGGGGGATTCGCCGGCAAGATCCAGAATGTCCTTGAGCGACTTGCCGAGGGATTGCCCGGTCTCCGCGAGCCACACCGCATGGACATGGGCACTGACGAGGTCTTCGTTGGCCAGCTCCAGCCGCGGGGGGACGACGGCGCCGGCAACCATCAGCTCCGGACGCTTGAAGAAGTACTGATCGTGGGGACTGCCGGTCGTGCAATAGGTGAAAACCAGCGCGGGCTGACCGCTGCGCCCGGCCCGACCGCTCCGCTGGGCATAGTTGGCCGGGGTGGGGGGCACGTTGCGCATGTTGACGGCGTTGAGCGTGGCGATGTCCACGCCCAGTTCCATGGTCGGCGAACAATACAGGATGGGGAGTTTCCCCTCCTTGAAGGCGGCCTCGCGCTGTTGCCGGGTTTCGTTATCGACCTGTGCGGTGTGTTCACGGGCTTCAAGCCCCTTGCCCTCATAGGCGATGTCCCGGTAGAATTCAAGGAAGAAGCGGTTTGTCCGCCCGCCCGCTTCCGAAGCGCTGGGCATGCGGATCGCATCGTGGAAGGGCTTGGTCCCATCGCCGGCGACCCAGCGGAGGGCGGCGGCGGGGAGTTGATAGCCCGGGGCGTCGTCATCATGCTCGGGAGGGGCAACCTCTTCGACCAGCCCCGCCACCCGGAGGACCTTGAGAAGCTGTCTCAAGATGACGGCGGTGTCTTCCGTGCCGAGTTTGGGCGTGAACTCGGGAAACGTTTCGCGTCTTCTCAGGTACTGTCCATAACCGCTTCGCGGAGACAGATAGACATTTCCCCGGAAGTCTTCCCTGATCTTGCCCCGCGGATAAATGACGGCTGCGCTGACCATGGTTTCCTTTTCGTCGATCGCCCACGGGGCTTTCAGCCGCTGGTTGCTCTGCTGCTGAATCCTTTCCTGAAACTGGATATCCAGATAATCCACCTTGATGGCCAGGGAGCGCCGCATGAAATCCAGAAGGACTTTCGCAACGGCGAAGCGCGTTTCGGGACTTGCGCCGACCAGGACAGGGTGGCAGCCTTTCCACTCCGCCTCCGCCCGGCAGAGCTCTTCAAGCGATTCATATCTGATTTCCAGAAGGCCGCACTGCTCCAGATTCGGAGACATGACCCGCCAACCCCGGCGCAAATCGTGGTAAAGCCGGTATCCCAGAACATTACGCAGGGCCTTTTTCGTCTCCTCTTCGGCGAGGAATTTGACCCCTGGATCATTGGCGTAATATTCCTTCGGCAGATCCAGCGCCGTGAAGGCCCTCTGCGTCAGTTCGTCATGGCTGATACCCGCCGGCCCGGCATCGGATGTCGCCCGGTAAAGGGCGGAGCGGATGAGACCGATTTCGATAAAGTCGTTGAAGTGCCCTGACTGGAGGGAGGCATCCTGGCGGTTGTCAGTGAAGCTCAGGAGTTTTCTGGACTTGAGGTCGAGGGTCTCTTCTTTTTTAAGGTGCCTGATCGCCGAAAGGCTCAGGATCGTCGTTGCGCTGCTCCGGCCTTCGGTTCCGAGAGAAGCCAGCTTTCCGATGTCCGACCTCTGCCGCATATCGTAGGAGACGCCGCAGTTCAGGCAGAAGCGGAAAGGGGCCTTCAGGTAATGGTAGGTTTGTCCCTCCTCCGATTCGCGGCCTTCCGCGTCGATGACGGCGGCTTGGGGGAGATGTTGTCGGCGATCCTTTCGGATCCGCAGCCCGGTTCCTGTTTCTTCAAGCCAGTCCACGGGGAGATTCTCGATGATGTCCTGAGGCTCATCACTCCACGGTTTTTCTTCATTCCGATACAGGAAGCCCGCTTCGCTCTCCTTGTCATGAAGCTGCTCCGGCAGCTCCCGGCCGGAAAAGAGACGTTTGTTGGTCTCTTGATGAGTCGAGCTCCGGACGCAGTAATATTCCTGTCCGCATTCGCGGCAGAAAACCAGGGGCAGCAGAACACGGGAACGGTCGCCCGGAACGAATTGCTGCCCATGGACGGTGATATAGCGCGAAGCCGCTTCCTCCAGAGAGGCATAGACATTTCCGCCGCGACTGATGAACTGATGCAGCCGGAAGGCAAAGCTGGGAAATCCTGTGTCGGGGTTTTTGCAGAGATAACCGGCAAGAAGACCCTCCTGGATGGCCTCTTCACAGCGCTTCTCCGGCACATCGATAAACTTGCTCAATTCCCCGGCTGCGCCTTCCTCACCGCTGATCGCCCGCGGCTTGGATCGGATCAGCCGGCCGGATTCCTTTTCCGAGGTGATGCCGAAGGTGTTTTCGATCCAGATGGACAGGGGGTCCCGAATGAAACTTTCGTGATCCGCCGAGGGATGCCGGTCGGGATCGGCGACCCTGTCCCGCAGATTCTTCAGGAAGATCGGATCGGTCAAACCGATCTCCGGCGTCGAACGCTTCAGCGTTTCACCGATGACACCTTCGGGGGCGACCGGACCGCCGAAGAGCTTTCGAGCCACCCGGGCCACTTCTTGCCGTTGATCGTCGTATGAGCCGGGACCGGCCATCGTAGCGGAGGTTCCGACGCACTGCAGGTGTTCGGACTTGCAGGCGTTGCGGACGCGGCGGACGAGCAGGGCCACGTCGGCCCCCTGGCGGCCCCGATAGGTATGGAGCTCGTCCAGCACCAGAAACTTCAGACCTTGCGCTGCGCGCACCAGGGACTTGTTTTCCTCCGGACGGGTGAGGATCAGCTCCAGCATCACATAATTGGTCAGAATGATGTCCGGCGGATCGGCGATGATCTCCTGTTTCTGCTCATCGCTTTCCTGACCCGTGTACTTAGCAAACCGAACCGGTGACTGTCCGGCGGGGTAGCCATTACAGAGAAACTTCTCGAGCTCTCCATACTGGCTGTTGCACAAGGCATTCATCGGATAAACGACGATGGCCTGAATGCCTCTGCCCTTACCGTTGCGGAGAACATGATCCACGATGGGAACGATATAGGCCAGGCTCTTTCCGGACCCGGTTCCCGTCGTCAGGACGTAGTTGCCGCCGGATTTCGCCGCTTGTATGGCATCGGCCTGATGTCGGTGCAGTCGGAGGGGGCTGCCTTCATCGGATTTTTCGGGCTTGATGCGAAAGATTTTTCCGCATTCGGGATGAAGGACGCCTCCGGCAACAAGCCCCTCGATCCATTCGCCGGGTTCAAAAGCCGGGTTAAGCTGAATGAGAGGATCGGGCCAGAGCAGACCTTCTGTTAGGCTTTCATAGACCTTTCACTGATGATCGGATCCCGGAGGTGGATAAAACTCCGGATGTATGAGGCGTAATCATTGATCAGACGGTTGCGAATGCCGAAAACGTCCATGCGAAATGATCTCCCCGGAAAGACAGCAGCAATGAATTCAAGAGCCAACTGATGGCGACGACCGTGGATGATAAAACTCCCTGTGGGCGATGACCTTGTCGTTTTCGATATGCTGGTCGTCGTGATGGGCAATGGCCTGAATCCCGGCCTTTGGAAGATCGATGTACTGTGTTACAAGGTAAAGGCTGCGGACCGCCGATCCCATTGCCACAACATCAGGATTGAGCTTATAGCCCATCTCTCATTTTTTTACCAGACATTCGTTGTCATTTGCGGAAATTGAATTATCATGACTTCGCACCTTTTATTCCGAAGTCAATCAATTAGACCGATGAGCCGCGGTGTAGCTTTGTATTTGTTATCAGTAAGGCTGATCTTAATCAAATATCAATAAAGCCGAGCTCTTGTGCTCTACAAATCTGCACCTATAGTGGATGAAATATTTTGAGGATTTGCGTTTGAAATGATTGATCTAACGTCGCAAATCAGCCGCGAGTGTAACGAGTCGGCTGCATTGCCTGGTGTACGCCCCGCACGGGCGTGAACTTATGGGGTGAAAGTCTCCTGTATCTGAATCCTGTCAATGTCAAGTACATTGACACAAATACCAGCCGAAGGCAAGGGCGGGATCGTGAGGGACCGTCCGAAGGAAGCCGGTATCCAGAATTCGCGGAACAGCGGGAACGGTGTTTTCTATGCTATCATGGTTTGGGCGGTCGCTGTCCCTTTGGAATATTCTTCATCATTTCAACCATATTTCCCATACCACCTGCACCCATTATTTCCTGCACGCTGTTGACCTTCTTGTAATCCCGCGGCACTTCGAACATGGAGGCTGTAGCCACGCCTAACTTGATGTCTTTGAATTTCATGACCATCTTACCCCCGGACCCCTGATATTTCTGGTTCGCAGGGACGGTAATTTCAGTTTGAATAATCTCTCCGGGTCATATTCCCCGAAGCTTGCTTCGTTCCTTGCCGTTTTGGATACCCCGTAGCTTGCTGCGGGGTAGTTCATTATTGAAATCTTTGAGATCCTGAGCCTCCCAGAGGGTGGCTTTGTGCTTTTCCTCAGGCTTACTCTTCCGGTAAAAGATCGAATCATATTTGATGCACGGGTGACCGTCGATGGTATCG
>JAHJQP010000130.1 GCA_018819165.1 Pseudomonadota bacterium | reverse complement strand
CCCTGGGGAGGGACCGGCGCATCAATCTTTACGGACCGCCTAATTTCCTGCAGAACGTGGAGGACAAGCTCCGCTCCTATACGTGGAATCTGGTCGCCAATTACACCAACGACTTCGAATTGTTCGTAACGGAGGTGCATCCGGAATACAAAATCAGCAGGCGCTACCGCTGCAGGAATGCCTTCAAGCCGGAGGGTGAGGAACGGGGGGATTACGACGGCACTCTCGTTCAGGGGGATTTCTTTTCCGTCAGGTCGGTATTCCTCGATCATGGCACCCCCTGCCTGGCGTTCAGTTTCGAAGAAAATACCCGCATCAATATCAAGAAGAATGTGCTGCGGGAGATGGGGCTTCCCACCGGGGCATGGCTGCAGGAGCTAAAGGCGCATATTATGAAGGACGAACCGGATGGCCTGCCCGTGCGGGTATGGTGGCGTGACGCTGACGGCCGAATGGAAGAAGAAATCGTACCTCTCGGTACTTTGAGAGAAAAGGCCATGAAAATCACGCCCGGGCAGAAAATATCATACGTTACCGATGCCCTCTACAGCCAAGAGAATGCACGCAGGATCATAGAACTGGGCGCCGGCTCGGAGGTTATGTTTATCGAGGCGCCTTTTCTTCATGAAGACGTCGATACCGCCGCACGGAAGTACCATCTTACGGCAAGGCAGGCGGGCATGCTGGCAAGAAAGGCGGAGGCAAAGCGCATGGTGCTGTTCCATTTTTCTCCGAAATACAAAGGCGAGGGGGATGTCCTTAATAAGGAGGCGATGGATGCTTTTCAGGGTACTCCTCCAAACGGGTCTTCCCGGAATCCCTGAATATTCCTCAACATGCTCTTTGCCCGGCAATCCCCAGCCTGCAAGACGATTCAACGCCCATTGAAGCGTTCTCGTCTTCTTCTCGAACTCGGGACAAAACGGCCTCTCTGATTTCCCTCTATTGATTTTGGCAAAAACAATGGATGGGTGAATCCCCGCCCGTCGATCAATACTTCCAAAATTCGTCTGGGATTCATTCGTCACTTTCAGGTTGTATACTAAAGTGTGTTGAGATAAATCACAGATCACGGATTTGTGGTCACGTGCAGCTCTTGAGTCCTTTCCCAAAAACCGAACCCAAACTCTTGGAATATTGTATCTCTTCCAAGTAACCCCACGAATAGAGGATGTTGCGGCATTTTAATGAGATTTACAGGACATATTAGCACTTTCCCGAATACCTCAAAGGTTATTCCTTCATAGCGGTAGACATCGACCGGATCTTCTCCTCCTGCCGTCTGAGTTTGTTGGAGAGTACCGACATCCCATGAACTCAGCCCTAAGAGAGGATATAGATCATGTCGCAGGGACGTAACGCTGGCGCCAGTATCGAACAGCAAAGGCAATCTGATGACACTACCATCCGCTCGAATTAGATTTACAGTGACCACTGGATATGAAACAATTTCACCCGTTTCAGTCTGAAAGGGGGAGAATTGGACGGTGCTTTCAAATTCTCTTGTAAGCATATGTTGTTGTCCATACGACAGGTCGTGCAGGTATCTCGGTAATGAAAGGGCGTTCGATGTCTTGATCATGGAGCTGTTGCATAAGGGCAAGAAGGCTGTCTGAAGCAGCAGCGACTTGGTCATCTACCACAGCAATCCACTTACCTGGATATTCCCCTCTGAGCTCAGAAAGGTGTTTACTCACCCACTCCAAAGCATTTGCCTCGCCATGCATTTTCCCGACCTCGCGCAATCTCATGACATGTTCAGCAGGAACAAAATTCTCCGCACTTAAGCGCCAGGACTTCATCCACAAGGCGCCTTGTTCTGTTAGGTGCCACTCTATCCCATAGGTGCTGATTTGCTTGAGTATGTCCTCCGGGGTAGAGCTACTCGTCGCAACCGATTCGATCAACTTCTCTATGGTCATCGTTTCCGTGATTGCAGATGCTCCAACCAAATATCCTGTCATTTCTGAGGCTCCACTTTTAGGGCGTCAATTTGAGTTTGCATGAGAAGATTATTTGCGAAATTTTTAGCATGAGCTATGCTTACCGTAATTGTAGCACGCAAACGAGATCGTACTGTTTGAATAGCACCATCTGGACCCGGAGCTCCCGGAATCGTTTCATAAAACTGAAAAACAATCTCATGTCCAGTGTTAACTACTTGGCTAAGATCAGAGTAGATTGAGATAGAGTCTGGCCCTTGCTCAAAAAAGCGCTGAACAATCTGATGATCTGGGGGCTTGCTTTGTTCCATGTGAGTTACTCCTTCTTTTGTGTCGAGCAGAACGATTTCTCTCGATAGTATGGGTTGAGATTTATTTTTCTCCGTTTGCCATTTGGTTTTCCGAAAGTGCCATAATATTTCAACCATGTATACGCTGGATTTTTCGCTGTGGTTATCACTTTAATTTCTTTATATCACGATTATTGAGAAGATTTCAACAAATTATAACCATATGAAATCTTGCATATCAATTAACAATTATGATTTGATGAGTACAGGAAGAAAGACATTTTAGACAAGTACGCTTAAACCTGATGAACTCTTCTTCTTTTTTCTCGGCGACTGGGCAGCCGCCCGAATAAGGGGTTTGGTTAATGATCCTGCCATGATGCGAGTGCCGCAAGAGCTCGTCGGGCGTAGATTTGGCCCCGGTCTTTCCTGGAGATCCTCCCGGGCAGCGGCGGGAAGAGACCGAAGGTGATGTTCATCGGCTGGAAGTTCTTCCGGTCGGCGTTCGTGATGTGGCCGATCAGGGCGCCGCAGGCCGTTTCCGGCGGCGGAGGGATCATCTCCCGGCCGGCGACGAAGCGGGAGGCGTTGAGTCCCGCGAGAAGCCCCATCGCCGTCGACTCCACATACCCCTCCACGCCGGTGATCTGACCGGCGAAAAAGAGCTGCGGGTGGCGCCGGAGCTGAAGGGTGGCCGTCAGCAGGGTAGGGGCGTTGAGGAAGGTGTTCCGGTGTACGCTCCCGTACCGGGCAAACTCCGCCTTCTCCAGACCGGGGATCATCCGGAAGATCCGCCGCTGTTCCGGCCAGGTCAGCTTCGTCTGAAATCCCACGATGTTGAAAAGGATGCCCTTTTTGTCCTCCCGCCGGAGCTGGACAACGGCATGGGGCTGACGGCCCGTCCGCGGGTCGATCAAGCCGACCGGTTTCATCGGCCCGTGGGCAAGGGTTTCGATCCCCCGCCGGGCGATCACCTCGATGGGGAGGCAGCCCTCGAAGCATTTCACCTCCTCGAAGACGTGGAGAGGGACCTCCTCGGCTTCGGTCATGGCCTTCCAGAACATCTCGTAGGTTTCACGGTCCATCGGGCAGTTCAAGTAGTCCGCTTCGCCGTGGCCGTAACGGGAGGCTGCAAAGACACGACTCCGGTCGATGGATTCCCCCTCGACGATCGGGGAGATCGCGTCGTAGAAATAGAGATATTCTCCGCCGGTAAGCGCGCCGATTGCCAAGGCGAAGGCGTTGGAGGTGAGGGGCCCGGTGGCGATGATCGTGACCCCGGTCTCGGGGATCTCTGTCACCTCGCCCCTGATCAGCTCCAGAAGAGGTTCGGCGGTCAGGCTCTCTTCGATAAAGCGGGAAAATAGACTCCGGTCGACGGCGAGCGCCTTGCCGGCCGGGACAGCCGTGGCGTCGGCTGCCGCCATGATCAGGGAATCCGTCCGCCGCAACTCCTCCTTGAGAAGCCCGACGGCGTTGTCCAGGGTATTGGACCGCAGCGAATTGCTGCAGACGAGTTCCGCAAGGTGGGGCGATTTATGGGCGGGGGAGAAGCGCGCGGGCTTCATCTCGCACAGGCGGACCCTGTGGCCGCGCCTAAGGAGCTGCCAGGCCGCCTCGCAGCCGGCCAGCCCTCCGCCGACCACGATTATCGGTTCTTCCTCTGCCGTCACAAACAGGATCCCTTTCCTGAAAAGAGTGCTTTGAAAATCAGTTCTCCATTTTCCCGCTCCGCATTTCGTCCCCCT
>JAHJQP010000129.1 GCA_018819165.1 Pseudomonadota bacterium | reverse complement strand
CCGATTTCACCGAAAACCACAGTCCCGGCAGCGATCGGCCGGTCCAAAAAGCTGGAGGCCATCGCGGAGACGATCCCCAGATCGATCGCCGGCTCGTCGACCTTCACCCCGCCCGCCACATTCAAGAAAATATCGCTGTTGCTCAGATGGATGCCGCAGATCTTATCCATCACCGCCACCAGCAGCGACACCCGGTTGTGGTCCACGCCGATCGCCGTCCGTCTCGGCATCCCAAAACTCGTGGGACTCACAAGGGACTGGACTTCGATCAGGATCGGCCGGCTCCCCTCCATGCTCGGCACGACCACCGATCCCGCGGCTCCTTCCGGCCGCTCCGCCAGGAAAAAGGCCGAGGGGTTGGAGACCTCGGCAAGGCCGGTATCCCGCATCTCGAAGACGCCGATTTCATGGGTGGGACCGAAGCGGTTCTTGATCCCCCGGATGATCCGGTAAGCGTGACCCGAATCCCCTTCGAAATAGAGGACCGTGTCCACCATGTGCTCCAGGACCTTCGGTCCGGCGATCGAACCGTCCTTCGTGACATGGCCGACGAGAAAGATCGGAATGCCCGTCTTTTTGGACAGGAGGATCAGTCTCCCCGAGGACTCGCGCACCTGCCCCACGCTGCCCGGCGCGGAAGAGAGAACAGAGGAGTAGACGGTCTGGATGGAGTCGATGACGGCCACGGCCGGCTTGATCTCCTGAATGCGGCTGAGGATGCCTTCCAGCTCGACCTCGACCAGGATCAGGAGATCCTTCGCGGAGGCGCCGAGTCTCTTTCCCCGGAGTCTGATCTGCCGGGCCGATTCCTCGCCGGAGACATAGAGGACCTTGAGTCCCCGCTCCGCCATTTTCTCAAGAACCTGCAGCAGCAGCGTCGATTTTCCGATCCCGGGATCCCCCCCGACCAGGATGGCCGAGCCGCCGACGATCCCACCGCCCAGGACGCGGTCCATCTCAGCGATCCCTGTGCTGATCCGTTCCCCCTCGTCGGCCTCGATGGCATCGATGGACTGGGGAACGCCGTCGAACCGGAGGTCGGCCGGTCGAGTACCATCGGTCTCCCGGATCTCCTCCTCCACAAAGCGGTTCCACTCGCCGCAGGAGGGACATTTCCCCAGCCATTTTGGAGATTGCTGGCCGCAGCTCTGGCAGAAAAACAGTGTCTTGATCTTTTTCACAGGGGCGCCTCCATCGGGTAACCGGTCTTGTTTCGGATACATACCCTTTCCCCTTCCGGACGTCAACCGTAAATCCAAGGCCAACTCATACATGAATACAACATACCGAAATCATGAATAAATTGCATGAATAGATCAGATTCAGATATGTTATTGATATTTGAAGGTATTCGCCCAGCAAGGACGGGGCCGTGACCGGATACCAAAAATGCTTGAGTAAACAATTCAATGCTGGTATATTTACACATTGTTATTTCCCTTATTTCCCAACACGAAAGGAGCTTGTCATGAATAACCCCAACTTCGGTTCCGGCCCCTGCAGTAAAAGACCGGCATGGAGTCTCGGCGCCCTGAAAGACGCCGCGGTCGGGCGCTCTCACCGTTCCGCGCTGGGTAAGGAAAAACTGGCCCGTTCGATCCAGGAAACGAGGAGGATCCTGGGAATCCCGGATGATTATCTTGCCGGCATCATGCCCGCCTCAGACACAGGGGCCTTTGAAGCCGCCATGTGGAGCTTTCTCGGTGCAAGACCGGTCACCGTCCTCGTCTGGGAGAGTTTCTCGGAAGGATGGGCCACGGACATCGCCAAACAGCTGAAGCTCAACCCCACGATCCTGCGGGCCGATTACGGAAAACTCCCCGATCTTACGGCGGTCAACTGGGACCACGACGTTGTCTTCGTCGCCAACGGCACGACGAGCGGCGTGAAAATACCGCACTGGGACTGGATCACGGCCGACAGGAAGGGCCTTTCCCTCTGTGATGCAACAAGCGCCGCCTTCGCCATGACCATCGACTGGTCGAAGACGGATGTGACGACCTTTTCCTGGCAGAAATGTCTAGGCGGGGAGGCAGGTCACGGGATGCTCGTCCTGAGCCCACGGGCGGTGGAGCACCTGGAATCCTACGACCCGCCCTGGCCGCTGCCCAAGATCTTCCGCCTGAAAAAAGGCGGAAAGATCAACCGGGCGATCTTCGAGGGAGAGACGATAAACACCCCCTCTCTCCTCTGCGTTGAGGATTACCTGGACGCCCTGAAATGGGCCGATGGGATCGGTCTCGCGGGCCTCATCGAGAAGAGCCGGGCGAACCTGAGGGTCGTGGAAGAGTGGGTCGCCAAAAACGACTGGATCGCATTTCTGGCGGCATCACCGGAGATCCGCTCCAGCACCTCGGTGTGCCTCTCGGTGGTCAGCGACAAGGTCAAGGCCCTGTCGAAGGAGGAGCAGGGGAAATTCCTCAAGGGGATCGCCGGAGAGATGGCCAAAAGAAAGGCGGCCTACGACATGAACTCCTACAAAGATGCGCCTCCGGGATTCCGCTTCTGGTGCGGACCCACGATCGACCCCGAGAACGTCCGCGCCGCGCTGGAGGAACTGGAGAAGGTTTACCGGGAAAAAATCACCGCTTTATAGACATCCTGTGGAGGGGATAAATCATGAAGAAGATTCTGATCAGCGACAACCTGTCCGAAGAAGGTATCGAGATATTCAAGAAGACGCCGGGAATCGAGGTCAACGTCAAAACTAAGCTGACCCCGGAGGAACTCACGGCGATCATCAAGGATTACGACGCCCTGGTCATCAGGAGCGCCACCAAAGTCACGCAGGAGGTCATCGATTGCGCCGAAAAGCTCGCCGTCGTCGGCCGCGCCGGGATCGGCCTCGACAACGTGGACATCCCGGCGGCCAGCAAACGGGGAATCGTCGTCATGAACACCCCCGGCGGCAACGCCGTAACCACCGGCGAACATACGATCGCCATGATGCTTTCCCTGGTCCGGAAGATCCCCCAGGCAACGGCGTCCCTTAAGGCCGGTAAGTGGGAAAAAACTAAATTCACGGGACATGAGTTCCTGAACAAGACCCTCGGAATCATCGGCATCGGCAGGGTCGGCAGCATCGTCGCCGACCGGGCCCAGGGGCTGAAAATGAAAGTCATCGCCTATGACCCCTTTATCGCTCCGGAAGCGGCGGAGAAGGTGGGCATCGTCCTGGCGAGCCTGGATGAGATTTACTCACAGGCCGATATCATCACAGTCCACACCCCCATGACGAAAGAGACCAGGGGATTGATCAATGCGGCTGCCTTTTCCCTGATGAAAAAGGGCGTCTGCATCGTCAACTGCGCCCGGGGCGGTATCGTCAGCGAGCAGGATCTCTATGACGCCCTGGTCTCCGGCAAGGTCGCCGGCGCCGCCCTCGACGTATTCGAGGAGGAGCCGACAAAGAATTTGGCCCTTCTCTCCCTGGACAATGTGATCTGCACGCCCCATCTGGGGGCCTCCACCGACGAGGCGCAGATCAATGTGGCCATCGCTATCGCCGAGCAGATCGTCGCCTACCTGACGACGGGCGAGATAAGGGGCGCCGTTAACTTCCCGGCAGTCAGCGCCGAACTCCTTGCCGCGATCAGACCCTATTTGACCTTAGCGGAAAAGCTCGGCAAGTTCGAGGCCCAGCTCGTCACCGGGGGGATCAAGGAAGTGGTCGTCGAGTACAACGGGGAGATCCTCAACTACAACGTTGCCCCGATCACCATCTCTCTGCTCAAGGGACTCCTCACCCCTATCCTTAACGAGAGCATCAATTACATCAACGCCCCGTTCATCGCCAAGGAAAGGGGGATCAACGTCATCGAGGTGAAGAGCAGCGAGATGAAGGACTACACGAGCATGATTTCAGTAACCGTCAAGACCGCCAAGGGCGAGATCTATGCCGCCGGCACCATCTTCGGACGTCAGGATCCGCGGATCGTGAGGATCAATAAATTCACGGTCGAGGTCATCCCGGAAGGGCGAATGTTTGTCATGTTCAATTACGACAAGCCCGGCGTCATCGGCAACATCGGCACAACCCTCGGCCAGAACGGCGTCAACATCTCGCGTCTCCACCTGAGCCGCGAACAGATCGACGGCCAGGCGATGGTCGTCCTGAGTACAGACAGCGAGGTCTCCGCGGATGTGATCGAAAAACTCCGGAAACTGCCCAACGTGATCTCGGTCGCCGATCTGGAGATGTGAAGACCTTGGCGTCTTCACAGATAAAATCAGGTTTGGAGAACTTTCAATGGCAAACGTAGTTGTGGTGGGAACCCAGTGGGGTGACGAGGGGAAGGGAAAGGTTGTCGATATTTACGCGGAAAATGCCGACGTGATCGCCCGGTTTCAGGGTGGAAACAATGCCGGCCATACCCTGGTGGTGAAGGGCGAACAGACCATCCTGCACCTCATTCCCTCCGGCATTCTCCATGCCGGGAAAATCTGCATGATCGGCAACGGGGTAGTTGTGGACCCGCCAGTCCTGCTCGAGGAACTGGAAAGCCTCCGCAACCGCAACCTCCTACCGGAGAGCACCCGGCTGTACATAAGCGAGAAGGCGCACCTCATCATGCCCTACCACCGGCGCCTCGACGTCGCCAGGGAGGCGCACGGCGTCGGCAAGAAAATCGGCACCACCGGCCGGGGCATCGGACCGGCCTATGAGGACAAGATCGCCCGGGTCGGTATCCGTGTGTGCGACCTCATGGACGAAGAGATCTTTCGGGAAAAGCTGAACCGGAACGTCGAGGAGAAGAATTTCTATCTCACGAAGCTTTTCGGGGAAGCGCCGATAGACGGACAGGCGATCTGCGATGAATACCGGGCTTACGCCGAAAGGATCCGACCCTATGTCGCCGATTGTTCTCTGCTCCTGCACCGGGAGATCAGGAAAGGTCGGAAGATCCTCTTCGAGGGCGCGCAGGGGACCCATCTCGATATCGACCACGGCACGTATCCGTATGTGACCTCCTCCAATACCGTCGCCGGCAACGCCTGCTGCGGAACGGGTGTGGGACCACTGGCCACCCGGTCGGTGATCGGTATCTGCAAGGCCTATACGACGCGGGTCGGCGAAGGACCCTTCCTGACGGAACTCCAGGATGAAACCGGCGCCCGACTCCAGCAGGTAGGGCAGGAATTCGGCGCAACCACAGGCCGCAAGCGCCGTTGCGGCTGGCTCGACATGGTCCTGATCCGTCATGCCGTCCGCGTCTCCGGCATCACCGGCATCGCCCTGACCAAGCTCGACGTCCTGACCGGCGTCGAGAAACTGAAGATCTGCACCGGCTATCGGACGGAAAAGGAGGAGTTTACCGAATCCGTTCCCGCCAACCTGCGTCTCCTCAACAGGTGCCGGCCCGTCTACGAAGAGTTGGACGGCTGGACGGAGGATATCCGGGGGGCAAGACGGATTGAAGATCTGCCCCGGAATACGAGGCGATACGTGGCGAGACTGGAGGAACTGGCCGACGCCAGGCTGGTCCTCGTCTCCGTCGGCCCTGACCGGGAAGAGACCATAATCATGGGCAATCCCTTTGCCGGCTGACGGGAAGAGGCTCGCGTGTTTCCGCTTGACAATAAAAGTCTCTCCCTGCTATGAGAGCGGACTTTGAAATTACGGGTCGTTAGCTCAGTCCGGTAGAGCAGCGGACTTTTAATCCGTT
>JAHJQP010000128.1 GCA_018819165.1 Pseudomonadota bacterium | reverse complement strand
GGTCACCTCCAATTCCTCGGCCTGCAGTACGGGCAACGAAGCGGTCATCGATGCCATGTGGCACATCCGCAGCGGACTGGCCACCCGAATGCTGGCCGGCGGATCGGAGGGGGCCTCTCCCTATATCTGGGCCGGTTTCGACGCGATGCGGGTGATCTGCAAGAAGTTCAACGACCGGCCGGAGGAGGCCTCCCGGCCGATGAGCGCGAGCGCCGCCGGCTTCGTTCCGGGCGCGGGAGGGGCCCTGCTTCTCCTGGAGGAGCTGGAATCGGCCCTAAAGAGGGGGGCGCGGATCTACGCCGAGGTGCTCGGGGGAATGGTCAACTGCGGCGGCCACCGGATGGGGGGATCGATCACCGCTCCGAATTCGGAGGGGGTGAAGCGGTGCATCCGCGGGACAGTGGCCGATGCGGGGATCGATCCCCGCCAGATCGGCGCGATCAACGGCCACCTGACGGCGACTTACGCCGATCCCGTGGAGGTGAAGAACTGGTCAACGGCCCTGGAGAGGGGGCCGGAGGACTTCCCTTGGATCAATGCGACCAAGTCGATGATCGGCCATTGCTTAGGGGCGGCGGGGGCGATCGAATGTGTGGCCGCCGTCCTGCAGCTCTACAGGGGCTTCATCCATCCCTCGCTCAACTGCGAGGATCTCCATCCCGAGATTGCCCTCTATGAAAGGAGCATTCCGCGGAAAGCCGTCGCGTGCCCCGATCTGAAGATCGTGGCCAAGGCCGGCTTCGGCTTCGGAGACGTGAACAGTTGCCTGATTTTCCGGAAATGGGAACCCTGAATCCGGGTTCATTTCTCCCTTGCCGGAAGAGAACAGGATGAGAGGGGAAGACGGCTGAGGAGCCGTCCACTGGTGGGACGATATGACAATTAACATTTTGAAGGAGGAAATAATATCATGACCGATGAACAGATCATGGAAAAAGTGATCGACATCCTGAGGGGGTACGTGAAGGATCAGTCCCTCCTGGAGAAGGCGACCATGGAGACCAACATTCTCAAGGACCTGAAGGTCAATTCGGCGCGGCTCGTGGACATCATCATCAAGTGCGAGGACGTGTTCGGGACCTCGATCGACGACGACGAAGCCGACCGGATCGCGACCATCGGGGATGCCGTGGCCATGGTCCGGCAGAAGGCGGCGTAACGGGGATCATGGAGAGGTTCGAAAGGTTTCTCCGGTTGCAGTATCGCCTGGGACGTCTGGCCGCGGTCGTCACGGCGCCGCTCGTTTTCCTGGCCGTCCGGCTCATGGGCTGGCGGATCCGGGATGTCAGGCGGATCCGGAGAGATATTGCCCGGTGGCAGCGGGACCACGAGGGACCCTGGATCGTCTGCGCGAACCACCTGACGATGGTCGATTCGGCCCTGATCAGCTACGGGATGGCCTCGCTGTGGGGCCATATCCTCCGTTTCCAGCGGGTGCCCTGGAATCTTCCGGAACGGGACAACTTCCAGCGGAACCCCTTTCTCACCCTGATGTGCTACCTGACCAAGTGCCTGCCCGTGAACCGCGGGGGAAGCCGGGAGGAACTCCAGCAGCTCCTCGAGAAATGCTGCCGCGTCCTGGAGTGGAGGCAGAGTCTGATGATCTTCCCTGAAGGGGGACGGTCGCGGACGGGGCGGGTGAACCGGGAAGACTTTTCCTACGGCGTGGGCCGCTTCCTCAGCGAATGCGGCCGCTGCCGGGTCCTTCTCGTCTATCTGCGGGGCGACGGCCAGTCAGACTATAGTACGATCCCCCGCTTCGGCGAGCGTTTCACAATGATTGCGGAGGTCTTCGATCTCGGCAGGCCAGCCGGCGAGGGGCTCCGCCTCCAACGGGAATATGCGAAGCGGATCGTCGAACGCCTGGCCGGTATGGAGGGAGACTACTTTGCCGCCCGTGGGTAACGACGTCGTCGATCTTAAAGAGACGGGAAACCGGGGAAAGAGTCGGGACGAACGCTTCCTTGACCGCGTCTTCACACCGGAAGAACGGTCTCTGTTAGCCGGGGCGGCGTGCCCCGATGCGCTTCTTTGGGCGCTCTGGGCGGCTAAGGAGGCGGCCTACAAGGCCGTCAGCCGAGACGATCCCGGCGTCTGTTCGATCCCCCGGCACTACCGCGTCGCCCTTGATGGCGAAAATTTATGCAAGCCGATAGATGTTGCGGGATTCGCCGGCCGTCTTGCCGGCCGGGTGCTTACCCCCCGGGGCGAGGCGGCGCTCCGTGTCATTGTGACGGATGACTATGTTCACGCCCTGACGGCAGGATCGGAGGCCGGTCTGGCAGGGATCATCCAGCGTGTGAATCGCATGGGTGTCGCGGAGAATGCAGGAGGCGTTCACCGGGTGGAACATGTGGGCGATCGCGAAAACATCGGTGATCCGTCGGCGTTTGTCCGGGTGCAGCTCCTCCTCGAGATCGCCCGCCGTCTGCGCTTCCCTGTCGACGATCTTGAAATCCGGAAAGACTCCGAGGGGCCCGGCGCCCCCCGCGTGTTCCTCCGGGATCGGCCGCTCGCCGCGGAGATCAGCCTCAGCCATGACGGCCGCTTCACCGCCTTCGCCCTCTGCCTGTCTCGTTCGTAAACGGGAGACCGCCGTCCGACCTGATTTTTCCGGGCGCCCGGGGCCGAAGGCAGAGAAGCGGTTCCCATGAACAATTCCCATGAACAAATTCACATTCACAATTCCCATCTCATCAGCACCCTCACCGCCCGCCTCCGGCATGCCGATGCCGCAATCGCCGGGGTTGCGGAAGCGGCTGACTATCGGGGTTACGGAACCATAGATGCTCTGACCGGCCTCCACAACCGCTTCTGGCTGGAGCAGGTCGTCGAACGCCAAGTTCAGCGGTGGACCGCGGACCAACGGCCGATGTGCGCCATCCTGATTGATATCGATTATTTCAAGACTTTCAATGAGCGTTACGGACACATCCACGGCGATCACGTTCTCTACTCGGTGGCCAATACGATCAGTGATAATCTCCGTCCGGCCGAAATCATCGCCCGCTACGGGGGCGACGAGTTTGTCGTCCTGCCCACGGTGGAAATCGAAATGGCGCGGCGGATCGCCGAACGTCTCCACAAAGGGGTGATGGGCGCGGTGCCTGTCATGCCGGACGGGAGCGCCATTCCCCATCCGACCATTTCCATCGGTGTCGCGGTGCTGAAGTCGGGACAGACGGGAAAGCAGCTTCTTTCCGAGGCGGGCAGGGCCCTCTCCCGCGCCAAGAACAGCGGCGGGAACTGCATCTCCGAGTAGCGGAATTTCAGAGACGCATTACGAGATTCCATCTCCCACCTGGATTAGAGAGCTTGAAAAGATGACGGCTTCGTAAAAAGTCCGGATGCTGCGTTGCGCTTCATCCCTCGTCATTGCGGCGTACGCCAAAGTACGCCTCATTCCTCAGAATTTGCGCGTCTTGCCTGCGGCCTTTTTACGAAGCCGTCCCATTTGTGCAAAGGTTTCGATCAGGCAAGGCTTGTCGATTTGACCGTTTCCGTTCGATCCGTTGCCGGCGGCGGAGCAGAGGAGAAGGAGGCGATCCGGTCGGTTTTAAGGCGCTTCAGGCTCTCCTCGACGGCCGCCATTATGTGACGGCGGGAAGAGCCTGAAGCATTGATGTCCTGACCAATCTTTCCGGCGACCTTGGTCGTGATGATCATCTCGTCGCGGCAGCCGGCGATGAGCTCGCCTAAGATCCGCTCCGCTTCTCTCTGGCTGTAAACGTTGGCGCAGTCGAACAGATTGACGCCGCGTTTCCGGGCGCCTTGTCGCCGCCGCCCTCCGCGCTGACATGGGCGCCCACATATTTCACCGGTTGCTTCTCCTTCCTGCTGTCATCTTTGCCCCGCAGATTACACGATTTCAGGGAATTTTCCAGTCGAAGGTTGGGGATTTCGTAAAGATTTCTTTGCATAGAATGGGGTAAAATATGTATAATACTGCCCGCCGGATATTCTCGGAGGGTTCCGAAAAAGGAGATCGGCATTTTGTTGGTGATCTGAAACCGAAAATCTTTTAAGGAGGTAGGGGGAAGATGGCAAAATCATTCAAGGGATCCAAGACGGAGAAGAATCTGCTGGCCGCTTTTGCCGGGGAGTCCCAGGCGCGGAACCGGTACACCTATTTCGCCAGCGCCGCCCGGAAGGAGG
>JAHJQP010000127.1 GCA_018819165.1 Pseudomonadota bacterium | reverse complement strand
CCCCGCAATCCGTTCCGCCATCTCGATGATGTCGAGGGTCCCCTGGAGCGTATAGATGCCGCCCATGAGGTGCTTGGAGCAGTTCAGGATGGAGGAGTGGAACCGGTTGAGATCCACATCCTCCGGGGGAAGGTCGTTGGGGTAGACGGGCAGGACCATGAAATGGACATTTTCCAGGGCGTCGCATAGCCTGGCGATATCCCGTACATCTTTGAGCGTCGTGGGACGCTTGACGCCGGTCTCCAGATCGATCACGTTGAGGACCGTGCCCCCCGTACCCATATGGACGTTCTTTCCCTCGCAGTAAAGATCATGTTTCTCTTCACGGCCGCAGAGAACCACCCGTTTCGGAGCTCTGGCGACGGCGTCCTCCACCATGGTCCGGGACAGCTTCACTAACTTTTTCGCCGGATCGCAGTCCGCACCCTTCTGTCGGAAAGTCTCGAAGGCAAGCCGGCTGTGGACCTCGACCCCGATCTCGGACAGGAGCGTCAGGGCGGATTCGTGGATCCTGCGGATCCCTTCCTCGGTGAGCGGCCGATACTGACCGCCGGGTATCGCTTTCATCTCTTCTCCTTTCTCTTCCCTTCTAACGGTCAACAAGGATATTGAAACGCTTCCGGATCTCCCCGTCAACGGCCGGGTCGATCGTCACCGGCCGGTGGGTCTCCAGGATCCTTTCCGCCAGCCGGCGCGCCCTCTCCCGCCCGTCCGGCGCACCGGCCGCTTCCCAGGCTTCCCGGTTCTGACGGTCGGCCACGGAGGGCCAGAAATACTCCTGACGCATGAACCGGACCGTATGCGGGGAGGAGAGGTAGTTCCCTGCCGGCCCCGCCTCGCGGATGGCGTCCAGCCCCAGCGTCTCTTCATCGATCCGGATGCCCTTCAGCAGACGGAGCGCCATGCCGATGATCTCGTCGTCGATGACGTACTGCTCATAGGCGACGGCCTTCATCGACTCGAGCATTCCCGCCGCGTGGTGGATAAAGTTGGACCCGGCCAGGGCGCAGAGGCACAGCGAAAAGGCCTTCTCGTAGCCGGACTGGATGTCGGGGATCTTGGCGTCGGTGAGACCGGCCGAATTGTAGTTCGGAACCCCTATATACTGGGCCATCTGGGAGACGGCCGCATTCATCAAGCCGAATTCCACGCCGCCGCCGAGGTACGTCATCCACTTCATGTCGGCCATGGAGGGGATGGCCCCGTACAGGACGGGCGCGCCCGGATGGGCGAGCTGGGTCAGGCAGATCCCGGAGAGCTGCTCGGCATGCACCTGGGCAAGCGTCCCCGCCAGCGTCACCGGAGACGTGGATCCCGCCATGGGCGCCGCGGAGAGGGCCACGGGGATCCGGTTTGCGGTAACCTCCAGAAGGACACGGGTCGTCTCGTCAGCGAAGTGCAACGGACTGATCATCCAGCTCGCCACGAAGGAGATGAGGGGTCTTTGGATCAGTGCCTCACGGCCTCCGGCGATCATGGCGGCCATCGCGATGACCTCGCGGGCGTTCGCCGGGGACTGGGCGGCGGCCATGACATGCTTCGTCGTGTTGGCGAGGGCGGCATAGAACTGGTTGATATCCAGGGCCTCCTTGGGGATATCCTGGGGGATGCAGGGACGCAGATAAAAATGGATATTCGCCAGGGCGTCGCAAAGCAGGGCGATCCCGGCTACATCCTTGAGAGTTCCCGGTCTCGCCCTGCCCGTTTCCAGATCGAGGACGGTCAGGGCCGCCCCGCCAGTGCCCATGTGGACGCGTTTGTCGCCGAGGATCAGATCATGCTTCTCTTCCCGCCCCGCCATGAGAAACCGCCGGGGCGCGACGCCGAGGGCCTTCTCGACCACGGCGGGAGGAATCCGCACAATCTCCCTGTCGATTCGCGCCCCGTGTTTGCGGAAGATATTCCGGGCTTCTTCCAGACCGATCTTGACGCCGGTTTCCTCGAGGATTCGAAGCGCAGCCTCATGGATACGGACAATGTCCCGCTCCCCCAGGGGCTGATACTGACCCCCCTGCCAAGCCTCCATGGTCTTTCTCCTTCCGGGATCCCCCCGCAGATCCTCCCCAATCACTCCCCGTCGGTTACCCAACTTTTTTTCTTTGCCGCCCCCTGTGGGGGGGACAACCGCCGGTCGAGCCCCCGGCCCGCTCGCCGCCTTATCCCCCGCGGCTACTGCCGCCAGTGAGCCGCCAGGGTCGCATCGAGTTTATGACAGGCGGCCTCATGCCCCTTTGCCACCTCTACGAGGGGCGGTTCCATCTCGGCGCAGACCGGCCGGGCATACTGGCAGCGGGTGCGGAAGCGGCAGCCGGAGGGGGGGTTGATCGGGCTGGGGACGTCCCCCGTCAGGATGATCTGCTTGCGCTCCAGCGTCGGGTCAGGCACCGGCACGGCGGAAAGAAGGGCTTCCGTATAGGGGTGGAGGGGATGGGAGTAGAGTTCCTCCGTCCCGGCGGTTTCCATGATCTTTCCCAGGTACATGACCGCCACCCGGTGGGAAATATGCCTGATGACGCTCAGGTCATGGGCGATGAACAGATAGGTGAGGCCGAAACGGGCCTGCAGGTCCTCCAGGAGGTTGATCACCTGGGCCTGAATCGATACATCGAGGGCCGACAAGGGTTCGTCGCAGACGATCAGTTTGGGATTCAGGGCCAGTGCGCGGGCGACGCCGATCCGCTGCCGCTGCCCGCCGCTGAACTCGTGGGGATACTTCTGCGCATAGCGGGGGTCCATCCCCACCGTCTCCAGCAGGGCGTTCACGCGGTCCTTCCTCTCCTTGCCCCGGGCGACGCCGTGGATCTGGAGCGCCTCGCCGATGATGTCCCCCGCCGTCATCCGGGGATTCAGAGAGGAATAAGGGTCCTGGAAGATGATCTGCATGTCCCGCTTTTTCCGGCGCAGTTCCTCTTTTGTAAGCCCCGCCAGATCCGTCCCTTCGAAGAGGATCTCCCCGGCTGTCGGCTCCAGGAGCCCCAGGACAAGCCTCCCCACCGTCGTCTTGCCGCAGCCCGACTCCCCGACGAGCCCCAGGATCTCGCCCCGGTTGATGTGAAAGCTGACGTCGTCCACGGCCTGAACGTACCCCCTGATCCGGGAAAAGACTCCGCCCCGGATGGGGAAATATTTCTTCAGGTTTCTTACTTCCAGCACTTTTTACCCCTCTCCTGCTGTCCTCTCAGGGAAAAAAACCCTTTTCTCGTCATTGTACATGAAACACCGAACCCGATGGCCGGCCCCGGCATCCTCCAGGGCCGGTTCCTCCACCCGGCAGAAGTCGCGGGCGTAGCCGCAGCGCGGATGAAACCGGCACCCCGGCGGGAAAAAGAGGGGATTGGGCACCGAGCCGGAGATGACCTCCAGCCGCCTCTTCCGTGTGTCCGTCAGCCGGGGAATCGAGTTGTAGAGGGCGCGCGTGTAGGGATGCAGGGGGTTCCGGAAGATCGTCCGGACATCGGCATACTCTACCGCCTTCCCCGCATAGGCCACTGCCACATCCTCGGCAACCTCCGCAATAACGCCCAGATCGTGGGTGATCATCATGACGGCCATGCCGATCTCTTCCTTGATCTTCCGGATCAGCCTCAGGATCTGCGCCTGGATGGTTACATCGAGCGCCGTCGTGGGCTCGTCGGCGATCAGCAGCTTCGGCCGGCAGGAGAGGGCCATGGCGATCATGGCCCGCTGCCGCATCCCGCCGCTCATCTGGTGGGGATAGTCATCGATCCGCTTCTCCGGCGAGGGAATGCCTACGAGCCGGATCATCTCGATCGCCTTCTCGCGGGCGTCCTTCCTGCTGAGCTTCTGGTGGAGGATGATCGCCTCCATGATCTGATCGCCGATCGTAAAGACGGGATTGAGCGATGTCATGGGTTCCTGAAAGATCATGGAGATGTCGTTGCCCCGGATCGCGCGCATCTCCTCCCGGCTCTTCTTCAGGAGGTCCTTCCCTTCGAAGAGGATCTCGCCCTCCACGACCCGCCCCGCCGGCTCGGCGACGAGCCGCATGACGGAAAGCGCCGTGACGCTCTTCCCGCACCCCGACTCGCCGATGACGCCCAGGGTTTCTCCCCGATGGAGAACCAGGTCCATACCGTCGACGGCCCGGGCCACGCCGCCGTCGGTGTAGAAATAGGT
>JAHJQP010000126.1 GCA_018819165.1 Pseudomonadota bacterium | reverse complement strand
TGTCAGGCGCACCTCGCCCTTGCATTTCGGACAGGCCAATATTTCCAGAAGTTCCTTGCTGATTCCCATCATTCACTCCTTCATTTCCCGATCATTTCCTTTACCGCCGAAAAAACCTCATTCACCGAAATTTCCGTCATGCACCGGGGATCTTCACAATGTTTCCGGAAGCAGGGCATGCAGGGCAATTCCCTCCGGATGACCCGGTGGCCGTGGCCGTAAGGGCCGGTCCGGGCGGGATCGGTCGGCCCGAAGAGGGCGACAACTGGAGTCCTTACCGCAGCGGCGAGGTGCATGGGGCCGGAATCGGTTGTGACGAGGAGGGCCGCCTGCCGATAGAGACAGGCCAGTTCCCGGAGCGTCGTCCTGCCGCCGAGGTTGACGGCCTCCGTTTTCATCCGCGAGCGGATCCGGTCGAGTGGACCGGCTTCCCCCGCCGTCAGGACCACGCCGATCCCCAGCTCTACCCGGATACGGTCGCAGAGTTCGGCGAACTTCTCTTCCTCCCAGAGTTTCGTCTCCCAGAAGGCGACGGGATTGACGGCCACGAAGCGCGCCTCCCCCTCCTGCATGCCTTCCCCGCCGTATTCCGTGTCCGCGCCTGGCCGATCCCCCGCCGGGCAGGGATGCGGTGCCCGGGCAAGGGGAGGATGCCCCGCCCCGTGGGAGAGGAGCATCGCGGCGTGTTCGTCGAGCATAGCCGCCACGCGCGACTTCTGTTCCTCTTCGATGGCGATGGTGAATTCCGGCGGTGCCGCGAGACAGGCCTCCCCGTCCTTTCTTCCCTCTGCAAGATGTCGGACGAAGTCGAGGTAGCGGTCCACGGCGTGCTTCCCCATCTCCTCGGGGATCTTTTCGTCGTAGAACAGGCCGGAGAACTCCTGCATGCTGTCGTAGCCGAGCTTCCGCCGGCCTCCACTCGCGGCGACGATCACGGCGCTCTTGAGCAGGCCGTGGAAGTCGATGACGAGGTCGTAGGGGCGGCTGCGCAAGGCCTTGAAAAATGCATGCATTTCCTTGAGGGGGGCTGCGATCCTTCCCCGTCGGATCTCTTTCATCCATGTTTTCCGGCGGGAGACGATGACCCGGTTCAGCGCGGGATGACCGGCGAGAAGGTCGGCGGAGGCCTCCTCCACGACCCAGGTGATGTCCGCAACGGGGTAGCACCTCCGCAGGGCGGCCAGCGCCGGCAGGGTGTGAGTGACATCGCCGATGGCGCTCAGTTTGACGATCAGGATGTTCACGTTTTCCGATCTTTCAGGAGCCATCTTACGGCATCGAGGATGTCTCCGGTGATGTGGACAGGTCGGACGATTGCCTCCTCTCCGCGGGCGCCGGCTTTCTCGATGGGGACACGATGCGGCATCATGTCCCCATTCTTCCGCCGTGGGTCTTCCACGGGACCTAACTGATGGGCGGCCTCTTTCCCGCAGCCGGTTCGAACCAGAATTCCTTTGACTCCGGCCCTTGTCCCCGCCTCGATGTCCTTCAGCGTGTCCCCTACCATATAAGAGCGGGCGAGATCAAGCCGGAGCTCCTCTGCCGCTCGAAGCAGGAGCCCCGGTGCCGGCTTCCGGCAGTCGCAGGTCCGAAGGTAATCCCCCCGGCCCTCCGTCGGATGGTGGGGGCAGTAGTAGACGCCGTCGAGGAAGGCCCCTTCCGCCCGGAGCATATCCCGGAGTCGGGCATGGACCTCATCGACGGAGGCCTCGTCGAAGACGTTCCGGGCGACGCCGGACTGGTTGGTCACGACGATGGTTTTCATCCCGCTTTCGTTGATCAGACGGATCGCCTCGGCGGCGCCGGGGATCAGCTGGAGTTTCTCCAGGCGGTCCATATACCCGATCTCTTCATTGATCGTCCCGTCGCGGTCCAGGAAAACCGCCGCCTGCTTCTTTCCTTCTCTCATCGACTCTCCATGAGCTTCCGTGCCGCGGTATAAACCTCTTCCACGCCGATCAGGTCCATGCAGCGAAAATCGGTCGGGCAGACCGGTTTCAGGCAGGGACTGCA
>JAHJQP010000125.1 GCA_018819165.1 Pseudomonadota bacterium | reverse complement strand
GCCTGGAAGTAGTTCTCCATCGTTTCGTGGTAGTCGAGGTGGTCCTGGGTGAGGTTGGTAAATATCCCCGCGTCGAATGCGCAGTCGTCGACCCTTCTGAGGTCGACGGCATGGGAGGAGACCTCGGCCACGACGTGGGTGACGCCGTGATCGGCCATCTCCCGAAGGATCTTCTGCATTTCGAAGGACTCGGGGGTCGTGTTCGGCGCCGGAAAGGTGTTTCCACCGTACCGATAGTTCACCGTGCCCAGGACCCCGACGGGATAGCCGGCGGCCTTGAGGATGGATTCCAGGAGATAGGTCACGGTGGTCTTGCCGTTGGTTCCCGTCACGGCGAGGAGGCAGAGCCGGGAAGAGGGGTGGGCGAAGAAATTCCGTCCGAGGCGGCCGAGGACCGGGCGGCTGTCGCGGACGCGGATGGCAGTAACGCCGCCGGGGGGGTGGAGCTCATTTTCATGGATGATAAAGGCGGCGCCTCTGGCCACCGCGTCGCCGATAAAGCGATGACCGTCCGTCTTAAGGCCGTGGATTGCCACAAAGAGGCTGCCCTTGCAGCACTGCCGTGAATCGTAGCAGACCGATGCAACTTCGCCGTCCGAATCCCCTGTGGTTCCCATGGTTTCGATTCCTCTCATCAGGAGCGACAGTTGCATCGGAACCTCTCATGAACCCATGCTGAAGGTGACGGTGCAGAGGCGGTTCTCCGGCGCGGGCAGGCCGGCGGACGGTTGCTGAGCAGTCGCCCACCCGCTTCCGATGACACGGACCTCTATTCCTTTTTCCTTTGCTTTCCTCAGGACGTCACGGATCGTCATCCCGCGGAAATCCGGTACGGCTGCTTCGTCCCCTTCCAGGGCAGTCTGGTTCGCGAGCGGCGCCGGGGCGGAAATGAGCCTCAGCTTCATGTCATCAGCGGTTTTCTCCTCGTCCGGAGCGAAGTTTACCCGGATGTTCGTTTTGAAACGGGTCAGAATCTGCTCCCCGATATTCCTGAAGACGGGGGCAGCGGCCACACCGCCCCATTTGTCCCGCTGCGGTTCATCGAGGATGACTAAAATCGCAATCTGCGGATTCTCCGCCGGGAAAAATCCCATGAAGGACGTTTTGACCCTCTCGGTGGAATAAGCCCGCCGGGAGAAGTCGAATTTCTGCGAGGTTCCCGTCTTTCCGGCGACGGCGACATTCGCGATGCGGGCTTGCTTGCCGGTGCCGTCTTCCGCGTCGACCACGTCGGTCAGGATGGCGGTCATCCTTTTTGCCGTCTGGGAAGAGATGACCCGGCGGACCACGGTGGGCTGATAGGCCTGAACGATATTTCCTTTCCGATCCATCAACCCCCGGACGACGAATGGTTTCATCATCACGCCCTCGTTGGCGATCGTGGACAGGGCGGTGATGAGTTGGATGGCGGTCACGGAAATCCCCTGCCCGAAGGCGATGGTCGCCGCATCCACCCGTGTCCATTTCTCCACCGGCCTGAGGATTCCCCTCACCTCCCCCGGGAGGTCGATCCCGGTCTTGTCGCCGAATCCGAATTTACGGATGTACTGATAGAATTTCTCCTTGCCGAGCCTTTCCCCGATCTTGACCGCGCCGATATTGCTCGAGTACTTGAGGATATCGTGGAAGCTCAGGGCGCCGTACCGCTTGCGCTTCGCCTCATGGATCACCCGGTCGGCGACTGCATAATGGCCGTCTTCGCAGTTGAAGATGTCCGTTTCTTTGACGACCCCCTCCTCGAGAGCTGCCGCCGCCAGAAACGGCTTGAAAGTGGAACCGGGATCGAAGCTGTCGGTGATGACTTTATTTTTTCCGGTGGCGGGGTTCACTACCGAGAAAAGGTTGGGATCGAATCCCATTTCGTTGGCCAGGGCCAGGATTTCACCCGTGCGGGGATCCATGACGATGGCGAATCCCCCCTTCGCCCCCTTGGTCTTCACTGCCGACTTCAGATGGGATTCGGCAAGGTGCTGGATGCGGTTGTCAATGGTCAGGACGAGGTTGTAGCTCTCACGGAGTGCGGCTTTGGGGATCTCCACCCGGGGATAGAGCCTTTTCCCCTTGGCGTCCCGCGTCCAGAGCAGTTTTTCCGGCGGGCCCTTCAGGTAACGGTCATATTTGAGTTCCAGCCCCTCCAGACCGGTGGCGTCCAGTCCGACGAAGCCGATCAGGTGGCCGGCCAGCTCGCCGGAGGGATAGAAGCGTTTCGGCTCCTTCACGAGGAAGATTCCATCTATGCCCAGCTCCTGCACGAGACGGGCCCGTTCAGGGGCAATCCGCCGGGTGACCCAGGAGAAATTCTTCGTGCCGGACAGTTTCTTCTGGATTACCGCCCTGTCTACCTGGAGAATGGCGGCGAGTCTTCCGGCCGCTTCGGCGGGATTTTCGATCTTGGTGGGGTCGGCGAAGACGGAATCGACCATGATGGTGGCGGCCAGCTTCTCTCCGTTCCGGTCGAAGATGATCCCTCTGTCGGGCTGCACAAGAAGGGTCTGGGTATGCTGCTTTTCGGCGAGGGCCTTCAGTTCCTTGTTGGAGAGGATCTGAAGCTGAAAGGCCCGCGAGGCAAGTGCGATGAACAGAACCAGGAAGAAGGCCAGCAGGGTGGCGATCCTGAATTTCAGCCATTTTCGGGCGTCACCTTTCATTTGAGCAAAATCACCTGTTCCCTTCCTGGATAAGTCATCTGCAGCTTTTCCTGGGCGATGGTCTCGATCCTCTGAGGGGATTTCAGTGTGGCCAGCTCGACCTTCAGCTTTGCCTGTTCTTCGGTGAGCTGCTCCCGGCTGCTCATTTCCCGGGCGACCTGATACTCCAGTTCCGTCATATGGATGTGGCTCCATACATAGATGAGCGCCACCGCCATGAGGACGGAGGCGATGAAGATCCAGGTGGAATATCCGACGCTGCCGGATATCCTTTCCTGCTGCCGAACCGTCTGTTTAAGGACCTCTACGGCCTGCATAGGTCAAATCCTTTCCGCCGTTCTGAGCTTTGCGCTTCTGGCCCGCGGATTTTCGCGGATCTCCTCCTCGCCGGGGACCACCGGCTTTCTTGTGAGGACCTTCAGGGTCGGCTTTCGGCCGCAGGCACAGACGGGAAGATCCGGTGGACAGAGGCAGCCCTTTTCTCCGGCGCGGAAGGCGTTCTTGACAATCCGGTCTTCCAGCGAGTGAAAAGAGATGACCGAAAAACGCCCTCCCTCTTTGAGCCGCTCCACCCCGAAAGCTGTGGCCCGGTACAGATTGGCAAGCTCGTCGTTGACTGCGATCCGGAGGGCCTGGAAGGTTCTCGTGGCCGGATGGATCCTTGCCGGTCCTCTTCGTCTGGGCAACGCCCTGACCACCGCGCCCGCGAGATCAGCCGTGGTCCGGAGGGGAGAAAGATTCCGGCTCTCTGCGATCGCCCTGGCAATTCTTCCCGCCATTCTTTCCTCGCCGTACTCCCGGATGATCCTCTCTAACTCGTCCGCGGACAGGGCATGGATGAGATCGCAGGCGCTGATTCCCCGGCTGCGGTCCATCCGCATGTCCAGGGGGGCGTCCAGCGTAAAACTGAACCCCCTGTCCGCCGTGTCCAACTGGTGGGAGGAAACCCCCAGATCGAGGAGAATCCCGTCCACCTTCCCGATGTTCATCCCGGCCAGAATGGTTTCCATGTCGGCAAAATTCCCCTTCACTAAAATCTTTCTATCACCGAAAGAGGCCAGGCGTATCCCGGCTTCCCGGATGGCATCCCCGTCGTCATCGATGCCGATCAGAAGGCCGTCGGGCGCCGTATTCTCAAGGATCGCCGCGGCGTGTCCTCCGCCTCCCACCGTGCCGTCCACATAGATGGTTCCTGCCCGGCAGCGAAGCGATGCGACAACCTCTCCGACCATGACCGGCTTGTGGAAGGCGTCCATTTCACAGGCCTTTTATATTCCCAGATCCGCCATATAGTCGCTGAAGACATCCAGGTTGTCTCCGCTCTTTTTCTGCTCCGCTTCGAACCTGTCCTTGCTCCAGATCTCGATGACCTTGATCATGCCGGCCAGGACGATGTCCTTATCCATCTTCGCGAACTCCCTGAGATTGGGCGGGATGAGGATCCGCCCCTGGCCGTCCAGGGTGCAATCGACGGCGCCCGACATGAAAAAACGCTGAAAGGCCCGGACCTCCTTACGCAGAAGAGACTGGTGGGAGACCTTTTCCTCGATCACGCGCCACTCGTCGTAGGGGAAGACCATGAGATAGCCGTCCCAGTTCGTTATGACGAGACGGTTGTCATATTTTTCGGCGAAGACATCGCGAAGGCGTGCCGGGAATATGACTCTCCCTTTGTCATCGATGGTGTGGTAGTATTGACCTCTGAAGACAGACATCTGGAATTATCCTCCACTCTCATCCACTTTGCCCCACTTTTGTGGAAGGATAGAGGAGGATTATTGCTTTGTCAAGAAATATTTTTACTTTTTTTGTCTGTTTATCTGATATTTTAAGACGGCCCGGTTATGGGCTTCGAAGCTGGAGGAGAATTGATGAGATCCATCGTTCTTCGCCACGAAATATAGATATTTAACATCGGCGGGGTAGAGGGCCGCCCGGAGGGAATCGATGCCGGGATTGGCGATGGGCGAGGGTGGGAGGCCGTTGATCCGGTAAGTGTTGTGGGGCGTGGCCGATCTCAGATCTTCCTTCCGGACTGTCTTTATAGGGGCGCCCGCAGGTTCAAGTTGGTAGACGGTGGTCGGATCGCTTTGCAGCTTCATGCCCAGCTTCAGGCGGTTGTGAAAAACGGCGGAGATGAGCGCTTTTTCATCACTGTTTCCCGATTCCTTGCCGATGAGCGAGGCGAGGGTTACCCATTCGGTCAGGGTCAGGCCGATTTCTTCCGCCCGCTGCCTCAAATCCGGGGTGACCTTTTTCCAGAACCGCCGGACAATCATACGGATGATCTCTTCTGTCGCCATGGAACGGTCTAACAGGTAAGTGTCCGGGTAGAGGTATCCCTCGACGCTGTTCCCCTCGACGCCAAGAGAATCAAGAAAAGTCCTGTCGGTGGCGAGGGTCATGAATCCCTGCTCATTGATGAGCTTGTAGGCGGCCAGGCGCTGGGCCACTTCGCTCACTGTGATGTCCTCGGGCAGCGTCACATAATAGCCCCTGATTTCCCCGCGGACCAGTTTATCGAGGATCTCCGTAGGAGACAGGTTGCTGCCGAGTTCATATTCCCCGGCGCGGATGTGCTGTGTGGTTTTCTTCCCGAGGGCAAGCACCCAGAAATAGGGGCGGTTCCTGACCAGTCCGGCCTCATCCAGGATCTTTGTGATCCGGAGAAAACCGGACCCCTTCGGAATCTCGATCGTCTTGACACCGGGGAGGCGATTGACGGGGGAAGTGGCGTAATGGTAGAAATCGAGAACGAACAGCAACACGACCAAAAGAGGCAGGACAATTACTTTCTTCCGATGAATCGCGACGAACTTCAATATCATTTTAAATGCATTCATTAGTATTTTAATGTTGTTGCCAGGTCTTCCCCTCCCGGTTCAGCGAATCGAGATAAGCCTGCAGGATTATGCCGGCCGCGAGACGATCGACCAACCCTCTCTTTTTCTCCCGGCGTATGCCGGCCTCCCGGAGAATTTCCTCCGCCTCTTTCGTGGAGAGCGTTTCGTCCCAGCGGATGACGGGAAGCGAAAAGCGGATTTCCAGACGTCTGGCAAACCGGTCGATCTTTTCGCACTGGATTCCCGCGCTGCCGTCAAGTCGCAGTGGATAACCGATAACAATACGCTCGATGTCATATTGTCTGACCAGCTCGGCGACCGCCCCGAGATCCGCCTCCCGGTTCTTTTTAATGATGGTGGTTAGACCTTGAGCCGTCATCCCCAACTCATCGCATATGGCGACACCGATCCTCCGGCTGCCATAATCCAATCCCAGTATCCGCATTCGCGTATCCTTTTTATTGAAAAAAATTCCTGCCAATGCATCCGCCGCAGATATATTTTCCCTATTTTCCATAAAACGATGCCCGCTGTCAACCGATAGAACGGCTCAATAGAGCGGATCGTCCCGGCCGCTGCGCATTCTTGCGGGGCCAGATGATCCAAGCTTCCAAATGTTCAGGACGGCTGATCGGGCCAGCTTATTGAATATGGAATGAAAGGTGCGAATGCTTGACGGCTTATTTTCCGTTCGCATAGCCTACGGCTGTCTTCCTGAAGTCCACGAAAAGTCAAGCCATACGAAAATGCTGGATTATGATCGTCAATCAATAATTCTCCTTTTTCCCATAATTGTGATATGTAGAATTTGGATAATAATTGCGATTTTTTCCCAACAGGAAGGTCTCAAAACTGGATAAAATTCATGCGCGGTTTATTCTGAGGAGTTGGATCGATTGGTAACGTTCAAAAGGTGGGGCAAAGGTTGATTTCGACGGTTTGGATCTGAATGTTGAAATAACCTTTGATGCCCAGTTTCTCTTTCCAGAATTGTTCCCATTTGTCTTTTGCGTATTGTTTAATCAGGATCAT
>JAHJQP010000124.1 GCA_018819165.1 Pseudomonadota bacterium | reverse complement strand
GTGTGGAGGGCCAGAAGCGCGAGGCCGTCCGTGGTGCAGGCAGGCCGGCCGAAGTAGTCGACGAAGACCCCCTCATACCAGGCGACATTCTGATCGATCAGAATCCCCAGTATCTCGTTGTTTTTAAGGCTTCGAAGCATCGGCCGCATCGCGAGTTCCTTGCGGAGCGGGGTGTTCCCGGTCGCCGACCGGACCCGGAGGACGAGGTGATCGAGGAGGGGGCTGTCCAGGGGGCGGTAGATCACGACCGCGGGCTTGATCAGGAGGGCTGCCGCCGCCGCCTCCAGCTCCCAGTTGCCGAAATGGGCGCTGAAGAGGAGGACGCCCCGCCCTTTCGCGAGGGCCTGCATGCAGTTTTCAAGGCCTTCTGCCTCGACAAATTTTCCTATGTTCTCTTTCGTGAGACGGGGGATGTTGAAGAATTCGGCCGCCACGATCCCCATGTTCCGGTAAACGCCCCGGACAATTCCAATGATCTCGTTATCCGATTTCTCCGGAAAGGCGCGGCGCAGGTTGTAAGCGGCGATCAGGCGCTGGCGGGGGGAGAGATGGTAAAAAAGCCGGAGGAGGCCGGTGAACAGGGCCTTGCGCAGGGGGGTGGGGATCACCCGGAAACAGGCGAGAAGGATATCGTCAAGACGCTGGGATGTCACCATTTAGGCCTCATGATTGCAAATCCCTCTGGATGGCCGGGAGCTATGACCCGCAAGCCCGGAAAAAATCAACTCTGCAAATGGCTCGGCAGGGGTGATCTCCATCCCGATCCGTAGGAGGGAGACCTCTGCCAGGAAAACGGGGAAATCGGCGAGGCGGACGCCGTCCTTCTCCGTGGTGACGATCCTTTTGGCGCCGCTCTCCCCGGCGAGGCGCCGGAGGGCGTCGAGGTCGGAGGGGCCGTAGGGATGATGATCGGGAAAGGCCCGGAAGGCGACAACCGCCGCGCCCAGCACCGTCAGGCTTCTCCGGAAGGCCTCCGGAGAGGCGATTCCGGAGAAGGCGCATACCTTTTCCCCCTGCAGCTCCGCAAGGGACAAGGCCCGGTCCGTTCCCGCCTCGATAAGCCCTTGCGGCCGGTGGATTCCCCGGAAGGAGGGCAGGGAAGGGGCCCCCGGAAGGGGTTGCTCCGTTTCTCCGCTTCCTCCGGTGCGGATGACGAGATGGGCGCGGCTGAGGGCCTCCTGAGGTTCACGGAGCGGTCCCCGGGGAAGGAGAAAGCCGTTCCCGAAGGGCAGCGCTGCGTCGACGAGGAGGATATCGAGGTTCCGGAAAAGCGCCCGGTGCTGAAAGCCGTCGTCGAGGATCAGGACATCCGCGCCGAAATGCTCCACGGCGACTCGACCGGTGAGGAACCTTTTCGGGCCGGTCAGGACGGGGACCCCCGGCGCCGACTTGGCGATCAGGACCGGTTCGTCTCCTGCCTCCCGCCACCCCATGAGAAGGCGGTTCCCGTCGGAGACGATATTCACTGGGGCCTTCGCGTTTCCGCCGTAGCCCCGACTCAGGACCACCGGCCGGCGGCCCTTTTCCCTCAGAAGATTGGCCAGGAGGATTACCGTCGGTGTCTTGCCGGTGCCGCCCACGGTAAGGTTCCCCACGCTGACGATGGGGCAGGGGAGCTTCTCCTGCCGGAAGATTCCGTGGTCGTAGAGGCGGTTTTTCATGGCGACGGCGGCGCAGTAGGGAAGCGACAGGAAACACAGACCAGCGCGCAGGGGTGCGGTACGGTTTTCCGGCCGTTCCTCGTTCCAGATCCTCTGGACCGTCGCCTCAACGCTCATCGTTCCTCTCCCAAATATGGGGACACCATACTAATTTTCTTCGGAAAATTAGTATGGTGTCCCCATATTTTTAAGGGCCATTTGCAGCCTGTTCCCCGTGCCCCCGCCCGTTATCCCTGAACTGCATGTTGTGGAGGCGGCAGTATTCTCCCTGACGGGCCAGGAGCGCCTCGTGCGTCCCCTCCTCCCGAATCTCGCCGTTTACCAGAACGATGATCCGGTCGGCATTCCGGATCGTGGAGAGGCGGTGGGCAATGACCAGCGTGGTCCTCCCCTTCATGAGCGTCTCCAGGGCGTC
>JAHJQP010000123.1 GCA_018819165.1 Pseudomonadota bacterium | reverse complement strand
GGTGGCAACGGTTCAGCCTGATCAACGATAAAATGGAGACTGCTGCCGTCATTTTGGATCACATGGGTCACTTTATAGTTTGGAATGTCAAGGAGCTCTGTGATAGTATCTAATTGCATCGGGTCTCGCCCTCCGGTTGGCATTGTTGGCAAGCAAAACCATACCAGATACGGCTTGTACCCGATGTACATTTTTATGCAACTGTTTTTAAAGAGCTTCTGTCAATTGACTGGCCAATATTCAACTTTTTTACGAAAGAACCCTTCTTTTTTATCATCGATTCCAGGAGGGTGTCCACCGTGCGGCACTGGCGGCAGATGATCATGCCGTTTTTATCGACCAGGATCATCGTCGGAACGCCCGGGATGTTATAGACGCTGCTCACCGTGCCTTCTTCGTCCAAAAGCGTGCGGTAGGGAAGCTTGTATTTAGCGGCGAACCGGGAGACCTTTTCCCGTGATTCCTGGATGTCGATGTTGACGATCTCGAGCCCCTGCTTCGCATAGGTTGCATAGAGGGATTTAAAGTGGGGGATCTCCCCTATGCAGAAGGAGCACCAGGTCGTGCTGAAGATGATCAGGACCGGCTGCTTTCCTCTGTAGTCGCTCAGGCGGAATTTCTGGTCGCTGAGGTCCTTCATGACGAAGTCCGGGGCCTTCTCCTCGAAGATATTCCTGGTGATCTCGAACGGCTTCGGGCCGGCGGACCAGAGGCCGGGGGGAAGGGTGAAAATGCATGCAATCATCACGGCTGCTGCGATTCCCTTGAATCCCCGAAAAACGCGCCCCGCTGTCCCGGCATCCCGCCGTTTTGCCCCCGTCCGCCTCTCGTTAAGATCGCGATCGCGAGACCCCGTAGGCTTGGCCGCCCCGGACCTCATCATGTTTTTTTGCCTATGTGCATGCAACATCCTGTCTCCTTATACCCAGAGTATCCCGGCGTTGATCAAGAAATATTCCCCTGTTCCGAAAAGGATCCAGCCGAAGATATGGCTGATCCTGGCCGTCCAGATGCCGGACTTGGGGAGGCTGGCCAGAAGACCGGAGAAAGTGCCGATGAGGATGAGGAGGGTCCCCATCCCGAGGGCGAAAACGAACAGCAGACTGGAGGCAAAGGCCACGTTCTGCCGGGTCGCCGCATAACCGAGGACCACCGCGAGGACCGGCGCCGTGCAGGGACCCATGACGAGCCCGGAGGCCGCCCCCACAAGGAAGCTGCCGATCATCCCCTTCGTTTTTTTCCGCGGCTGCACCCGCGTGACGAAGGGGGGCGTCCGGACGGAAAGGGTGAAGACGTCCAGCATTGCCAGCCCCATGAGGATGCAGAGGTTTCCGATGATGAAATAGGTCCAGGGGTTGGTCTGAATCTGGCCGAAGAGTTTTCCGGAGAGAGAGGCGGCGGCGCCGAGAATCGTGTAGGTGACGGCCATGCCCAGGACGTAGATCAGCGAGAGGATAAACCCCCGCCTCCGGGAGCCGCTGGAACGGGCGCCGATGAAGGCGACGGTGATGGGGATCGCCGGATAGACGCAGGAGGTGAAGCTGACGAGAACTCCCCCGAGGTAGACGGCCAGATAGGACAGGGTATAGGATCCCTGCAGATAGGCGGACAGCCCGTTCACGAAATCTTCTACCATGGATTCTCCCTTGCGATCACAGGGTATTTATAGCATAAGCACCGGGAAAGGTAAAACCATTTTATCCCGGCCGGTCGGGCTGGAGACTTTTTTACGAGAGCGTCATCACTGAAAAGTAGGGGACAGCGCCCCTGTTTTCTGCTATAAGCATCTGCAGCTTCCGGGCGGAAGCCGGCGCCGGCCGCCTCTTGATACAGGCGGAGGCTTCGTGTTGTCAACCATTTCTTCGCGGAGACGCTCGCTCCCGGAGAAAAAGGAACGGAAGAGATGAGTTCAATGATAGTCCCGGTCTTAAACGGGAAGAAACCGAACAGATGCCTCTCCTGCGGGACGACGGAGAACATGGGCCGGCGGCGGTACTGCTCCATCGGCTGCCGGCAGAAGCTCCGGCAGAGGCTCGACATGCGCAGCGGCCTCCTCCAGGCGCTCAACACGCGGTACGCCACCTTCTACTTTTCCGATCTGCTGATCATCATGGACATCCTGCCTTACGGGTACAAGGAGATCTGCAGTTTCTTCTATCCCCGGACGCCGGGTAAAAATCCGGGGGAGGACTTCAGCCGGATGGCGGACATCTTGGGCGAGACCTGGTGGGCCGAGCAGCGGCGAACTAAGAAGAGGTATTTCGCCTCGCTCCACGTCCTGGAGATGGCCGTCCGGAATCACGTGCCGCCGCAGTCCGTCAAGCCGCCGCTCGTCCACACCCCTGCCGTCAGGCCGGCCTCCCTGGTCTATCTGAACCTGGAGAAGTTCAATCTCGATTCCCCGGAGCTCCGGAAGATCATCAGGGACGCCTATCGGCGGCAGGTCAAGATCCACCACCCCGACCTCGGGGGCGACGCGGGGATGTTCCGGCAGATCCACCAGGCCTATGAAGACCTGATCCGCTGGGCGGAAAATCCAAACTTTATCCGGCATCGCGGCTTTCCGGACAAGTGGTTCTATGAAGGGGACGGCAACCGCTGGGTCCAGCCCACGCCGTTCCCGCCGCTGGGCCGCTGAAGCGCTTGTACGTCAAGGAAAAAAAGGCCATATTCCTTGACGTAACGACACCTGCCCTTTATAATCAGCACATCAAAACAGGCCTGATGTTCTCGTGAAAAG
>JAHJQP010000122.1 GCA_018819165.1 Pseudomonadota bacterium | reverse complement strand
TTCCGCTTCCGCAGGAGAGCAGATTCAGCACATTTCTACAGCATCTCATAGATTCCCGCTGCACCCATTCCACCACCGATACACATCGAAACGATCCCTCTTTTCGCCTTGCGCCGTTTCAGTTCATGGAGAAGTTGGGCGGTCAGCTTGGCGCCGGTGCATCCCAGCGGGTGGCCGAGGGCGATCGCGCCGCCATTGGGATTGATATCTCCGGCCGCCAGCCGGTCCTCGATTCCGATCGCGCGGATGGAGTAGAGGGCCTGCGAGGCAAAGGCCTCATTGATTTCGAACACGTCGATATCCTTGGTTGTCAGCCCTGCCATCTTCAGGACCTTGGGTATCGCATAGGCAGGACCGACGCCCATTTCTTCCGCCTTGCAGCCGGCCACCGCAAAATAGACGAGTCGCGCGAGCGGCTTTACACCGATGGCCTTCGCCTTTTCCACGGTCATCAACAGGCAGAAGGCGGCGCCATCCGTCATCTGGGAGGAGTTGGCGGCGGTTACGCCACCGCCCTGCTTGAAGGGGGACTGCAATTTCGCCATGTCCTCTAACTTGGATGGCCATCTGACGCCATCATCCGCATCAAAAACGAACTTTTCCCGGACGCGCTTTCCGTTCTTGAGGACCTTGTATTTGTAAGCCGTGATCGGGATGATCTCCTTCTTGAATTTCCCGGCCTTGATCGCCTCATAGGCCCGGCGGTTGCTCTCCAGGCCGAATTTGTCCATGTCCTCCCGGGAGATATTGTAGTTGGCGGCCACATTCTCGGCCGTCACTCCCATGGAGACGTAGACGTTCGGCATACTGCCGTCGAAGGCCCAGTCCGGGTTGGGACGGGGAATGTTTCCCCCCATCGGGATGTGGGACATCGTTTCGCAGCCGCCGGCGATAATGACATCGGACCATCCGGCCCTGATCTTGGCGGTTGCGTCGGCGATTGACTGCAGGCCGGAAGAACAGAACCGGTTGATGGTCATCCCCGAGGTCGTAATCGGCAGGCCGGTCCCCATCGCGATGATCCGGCCGAGGTTCGTCCCCTGTTCGGCCTCCGGAAAAGCACAGCCGACGATCACGTCATCCACATCCTCGGGCTTGAGCTCGGGAACACGGCCCAGTAGCCCCTTCATCACCTGGATCCCGATCTCGTCCCCCCTCGTGGCGGCAAGGCCGCCTCGCCTATAACGTCCGCCAGGACTTCTAACCGCTTCCACAATTACCGCATCGCTCATGGTATTTCTCCTTTTCAATGGCCTTCAGTTAGGAGAAGCCGGCTGACGCTTTTAGTCGTAAACCGGTCTTCCAGGCCTCACCCTGTTTAGTTGCGCAACGGCTTGCCGGTATTGAGCATGTGCATGATCCTGTCCTGCGTTTTCTTTTCCCCGCAGAGGCTCAGGAAGGCTTCCCTTTCGAGCGCGAGAATCTCCTCTTCCGTTACCAGCGTCCCCTCGGCGCAGTCGCCGCCGGAAAGGATATAGGCCACCTTCCGGGAGACGTGGACATCGTAATCGGAGGCATAATTACCCTGACGCATGTTGTAGAGTATCGCCTCGACCATGCCGCGGAAGTTTTCACCCATGACGGGGATCATGACCGGTCTGGGTTTCCTGTAGAATTTAGCGAGCCCGAGGACCGCCTGCTTGGCGTCCCAGAGCTGCTGATTCCTGCTCAGGCTGATGTTTTCCGTCTTCCGGATGTACCCGAGTTCCATCCCCTCGACGGCGCTCATCGCCACTTTGGCCATGGCGATGTTTTCAAAGGCCTTGGCATAGACCTGCTGGAGATTCATACCGGCATCGATGACGCCGTCGGGCAGGCCTTCCGTCATTCGAACCATAAGTTCCTTGCAGCCGCCGCCTGCCGGGATGACACCCACGCCGACCTCCACCAGGCCGATATAGGTCTCACCGTAGGGTTGGCATTTCGCCCCGTGCATGGCCATCTCGCAGCCGCCGCCGAGGGCAAGACCAGCCGGCGCCGTAACCACCGGCTTGGAGAGGTACTTCATCCTCATATTGGCATTCTGGAACACCGCGACGAGTTGCTCGAGGATGTCCCAGTCTCCCTTCTGGATCGCCAGGAGCACCATGAAGATATTCGCCCCGACCGAGAAGTTCGTCTCATGGTTTCCGACAACCATCCCCGTGAAATCTTTTTCCACGATGTTGCAGCTTTCGAAGATCATCTCGATCATCCCGTCGTCCACGGCGTTCATCTTGGTGTGAAATTCCAGACAGGCTACGCCGTCGCCGATGTCGACGAGCGTTGCGCTGGCGTTCTTCTTGACCACCTTGTTACGGTCCTTCAGATCGGGCAGGAGGATGATCCGGAGATTCTCCTCCAGTTTCACATAATCCATCTTCTCGAAGTCATAGAAGTAAATGCCGTCCTCTTTCTTCAGATAGAAGGATTCGCAGCCCTTCTTCAGCATCTCTTCGATCTTCTTGGGGATCTTTTTCTTGAGCTTTTTCATGACCTCGACGGTTTCGCGGACGCCGATGGCGTCCCAGGTCTCGAAGGGACCGAGCTGGTGGTTGAAGCCCCACTTCACGGCATTGTCGATGCCGACGATGTTCTCGCAGATCTCCGGGACGCGGTTGGCGGCATAGATAAAGTTGTTGCAGAGATACTCCCGGGTCAGGTCAGCGGCCACGTCGGTCCCGTTGAACATGACCTTGAGTGTGGCTGCGACGCCGTCATCGGCTTTCTTCATGGCATCGGAGACTGAGGCGAACTTGGGGTTGCCGGCCGGAAGATATTCCATCGTGTTGTAGTCTAAAACCAGTTTGGCCTTCTTGCCATCGGCCTCCTGCGTCCTCTTGTAGAAACCTTGCTTGGCCTTGTTGCCAAGCCATTTGAGCTCCATCATCTTGGTCATCAACTCGACCGGAACAAACATCTCCCGCATTTCATCATCCGGAACCGCCGCATAGAGGTTGGTCGTGACGTGGTGGTAGGTATCGAGGCCGACCAGATCCAGCGTTCCAAAGACGGCCGTGCCCGGTCGACCCAGCGCCTTCCCGATAATGGCGTCCGCCTCGTCGATTTTCAGGTTCTTTTCGAGCGTGAGGCGGATGGCGTTGGAGATGTCGAACACGCCGATGCGGTTGCCGATGAAATTGGGCACGTCCTTGCAGATGACGACTCCCTTTCCAAGTGTCTCCTCACAGAAGCGGGTCATGTAAGCCACGACTTCAGGTCTGGTTTCCGCTCCCGGAATGATCTCGAGCAGCCTCATATAACGGGGAGGATTGAAGAAGTGGGTTCCAAGAAAATGTTCCTTCAGTTTGGGCCCGAATTTAACGGAAATGTCCTTGATGGGGATTCCGGATGTGTTCGTAGTGACGATGCAATCCGGTCTGACGACCTTCTCGACTTTAGCGAAGAGTTCCTGTTTTATCTTCAGATTCTCGATGACGACTTCGATGACCCAATCGACATCGGCAAGCCAGCCGAAGTTGTCCTCGAAATTGCCTGTTCTGATCATCGAGGCGTTTTTCTTGGTGAAGAAACCAGCCGGTTTTGATTTCAGTACGCCGGCAAGGCCGTTTTCCGCGAATCGGTTCCGCCAGGCCGGGCTCTTTTCCGTCAGACCCTGCGCCTTGTCGGCTTCGGTCAGTTCAAAAGGAACGATGTCCAGAAGGACGCACTCGATCCCCGCATTGGTAAGATGGGCGGCAATGGTGGCGCCCATGACCCCTGCACCCAGAACTGCCGCTTTTTTGATTTCGTATGCCATAATCTGCCTCCTCTTTTCGGTCTGTGAACGCGCTGCCGATTTATGTCCGCAGATCCAATCGGCGCCCGCCATGCCTTGATGCCGTTTACCGCAGTCACCCTTCTGTTCAACAGGTAACGGATTCATCCGCCATCTCGATGGGAATCTTCTCCTCCGATTTGATCGCCTCGCACCGCGCCTTCACCGTGCAGAGAACCTCAACGGCAAAAAACTTCGCCGCCGCGATCTTGCCCGTGTAGAAGGAGACATCGGCATTTTCATGAACCAGCGCCCGCTGTTTCCCCCTGGAGCCTTCGACCCCCTTTTCCGCATAGATCGCCTTCAATTTATCAGTGGAGAGGGCCGCCGACTGAAGCAGGAAATGGCCGACGAGGATATCCCCGAAGATGTCGAGGTAAGGCGATGCATTCAGGATAGGGATGAGAAAACCGGAACTCTTGCCTAACTGGGCCAGGGTCATGGTCAAATCGACGAGTGCATTGTAGGCCTCATCGAGTCGGGCCGCGTAGACCTTGAGTTCGTCGATCCCCTTGGCCTTGGCGATGGTTGCCCCGATCTCGCCGAACATGTTCATGACGTTCATTCCTTTTTTCTGGGCCAGCTTCCGTGCAACCAGGTCGAGCGCCTGGACTCCGTTCGTCCCCTCATAGATGCAGGCGATCTTGCAATCCCGCATGTACTGTTCAACCGGGTATTCCTGGCAGTAACCGTAACCGCCGTAGACATCGATCGCCTTGGAGCAGACTTCCATCGCCTTGTCGGAGGAGTAGGCCTTGCAGACCGGGGTGAGCAGTTCCACCAGTCCCTGCCACTTCTCACTTTCAGCGGGCGTCGATTTCGCCATGTCCATGCAGTAGGCCACAAAGTAGTTCATGGCCCTGATCCCCTCGACGTGTGCCTTCATCCAGAGGAGGTCTCTCCGGACATCGGGATGCTGAATGATGGGGACCGCCCTGGCGTCGGGATTCTTCATTTCCCAGACCGGCGCGCTTTGGATCCTCTCCTTTGCGTAGGCAATGGAGTGCTCGAGCGCGGCGGAGGCATGGCCAAGAGCCTGCATGCCGACCTCGAGACGGGCATCGTTCATCATGTTGAACATGATCCTCATCCCCTCCCTTTCCTTGCCGAGAAGTTCGCCGATGCATTTGCCCTCGTCGCCGAAATTGAGCGTGCAGGTCGAAGATCCCTTTATTCCCATCTTGTGCTCGATATTGCCGGTATTGACATCGTTAAATTCTCCCAGGCTGCCGTCCGCGTTCACGCGGTATTTGGGAACGATGAAGATGGAGATGCCGCCCGTGCCGGGAGGATCCCCTTCGATTCGGGCCAGAACCGGATGGATGATGTTTTCAGTAAGATCGTGGTCCCCGCAGGAGATGAAACATTTCGATCCGGTGATGCTGAAGGTCCCGTCGGGAAGTCTCTTCGCCGACGTCTTCAATGCCCCGACATCAGTTCCCGCGCCGGGCTCGGTCAGACACATCGTCCCCGTCCACTGACCGGCGTACATCTTGTACATATATTTGTTCTTCAGCTCTTCCGTCCCGAAATGCTGGATCAGACCGGCCGCACCGTGGGTCAGACCCGGATACGCCAGGAAGGCGAAATTGGCGGCATAACAGGGTTCCAGGTTGGCCGTGGCCATGATGACCGGCATCCCCCTGGCCGCCGACCTCGATAGGCTGTACCGGGGAGAGCCAGCCTCCCTCAACGTACTTCTTGAACGCTTCGTGATAACACTTCGGGACGGTTACCTTTCCGTCCTTGAATGTGCACCCTTCCTTATCGCCCGCGGTATAAGTGGGAAGGATCACATTGAGGGCCATCTTCTCCGCTTCAGTCATCATCATCAAAGCGTCATCCTTGGAAAAATCCTTGAATATTTCCGTCTGGAACAACTTTTCGATACCCAGTTGCTCGAAAAGAAGGAACACCTGATCTCTCGCATTCACCAGCAAGTTACTCATACAAAAACCCCCCCTTCTTTTTTTCTGGAATTTCCCATACCCCGGATGTAGATTTCCAGACCGGACTTTATGGTGCTATGAATCACCTCTGTCCGTCCTGATTCCTTTCCGGTAAAGAGATGCAGCGAGATGATCCCGTTGAGCAATCCCCAGATTGCATTTCTATTCATGCGAAGGTTAATATCCGGGGGAAATTCCCCTTTTTCGATCCCGTACTTGAATACCTGTTCAATGATGCTGATGGTCCTGTTCGTTGTTTTAATGATATGATTATTAATATCCTCCGGCAGATTCATGTCGTTGTTATGGAGCATGAAATTCATCAGTATCCTGAATAACTCTCGATCATTCAGAAAGAAATCGACGTATATTTCTGCAACTCTGATTAGTGCCTCGGATGCACTGGATGGACCCTGGAGGATGTCTGCGACGCTGTCATGAAACTTATCGATGTCGTTCAGAAGTATCTGGCTGTAAATTTCCTCCTTGCTGTTAAAGTAGAGATAGATTGATCCCTTGCTAAACTCGGCCTTCCTGGCGATGTTCTCGACGGTGACCTGCCGAAAGCCCTTCTCGAAAAAAAGTTTACGTGCCGCTTTCAGGATGGCATTTTTTCTGTTTTCGCGCTCCCGCTTTCTTCTTTCTTCAAGTCCCAAGATTTGACTCCTTCTTTGAAAATAGATAGTCGTTCGGCAGGTCACATTGCAGGTGATTCAAAGGTGATTCCGGTCAGATTACGACCTGCTGCAACATATCAGTAACAATAACGAGGCAGAAGACAAAGAGGTAGAAGACGAACTGGATATCGTGCCTTACAAGGATCATCGCCTGCGATTCGTCGTCTATGGATACCGTCCTGCGCTCAGTTTATGAACCATGGTCAGTATATGACCGATGGTCACTATAAATTTCCTATCGCACTATTTTTCCGCTGTCAAGGGGAAATTGTCATGATTGGAAAAAACTTTCAGGTCTTTGAGGTGGTCGGTAGGCAATGGCAGGTCGATAAAAGGAGAGGCTCTCTCGTAAGCATCAGATGATCCTTCCGAGCCTTATCCCTTTACCGCCCTGACCAGTAGGACCGTCGCCAGAGAGCGGGGAAACAGCCGGGCATCCAGCCATACCGGCACACAGTACAGTCGGTTGAACCACTTGAAAAACGAAGTAACAATCCGGCGCGTTGCGATGACCTTTTTGTGATCTCCTCTTGCCCCTTTCAGGCATTGCAACCGGGAGACGGCCCACACAACCGCCACCATTGTCGCTTTTTCCAGAGGCCCGAGCACCTTCCAGATATCCACAGCCTTCAGCCCCACCTCTTTCAAGCACTCCTCCATTTCCGGCAGTTCATAACGGCGGAAGTGGCCCACGAAGCGGTCATCCTGGGCAAAGTAGCCGTGCCTGTGGGGAAAGGTTAGAATCAGGCTTCCCCCAGTTTTCAGCACCTCAGCCATGTCCTTGAGTGCCGGGCGATCTTCCGGAAGATGCTCCAAGACCTCCGAGCAGATGACCAGTGAAAACGAACTTTCACTGAAGGGGAGATGAGCTGCGTCTGCAACGACGAAGGCCCCCCTCTCCTGGAATCTTTTCAGCGTCTGGACGGCGCGGAAAGACAATTCGGAATAGACGACCCGATCGCTGCCAATCACCATCGGGGACATACCACTGCCCACCTCGAGAACGAGACCTTCCTGCACGCCTTGCATGCATTTCTTGATCGCCCTTTTTCTTAGCAAATAATTATAGAGGAGGTTTTTTAAATTGACGTAGAGATCGTCGGCAAAAAAGTCTTCGAAACGGTTATCACGGCCAGTATTCATTTGTTCACCGGGAAAAGCCGTGAACGGATGAGCTTCATTTTGCACAGGCGGAAAACCAGCGCCGTCCAGAGGCAACCCAGGCCGTAGCGGATGCTGCGCCGGAGGTTAATCGAGGAGGCCTCCGTGAAGTATTTCGTCGGACAGCTCACCTCGGCGATCGTGCAGCCCCGCCAGATGATCTGCGCCAGCATCTGGTTGTCGAACAGGTAGTCGTCCGAATTGCCCTCGAGGGCAAGGCTTTCCAGCAGCTCCCGGGAGAAGGCTCGGTATCCGGTGTGATACTCGGATAGCTTCGCGCCCAGAAGGATGTTTTCGGCGAGCGTGAGAAAGCGGTTGGCGATGTACTTCCACACCGGCATACCGCCCTTCAGCGCGTATCCTCCCAGGATCCGGGATCCGAGAACGCATGGGTATAGATCGTTTCCGATCATCGCGGCCATCGCCGGAATCAGCTTGGGCGTGTACTGATAATCGGGATGGACCATGATCACGATATCCGCCCCCGCCTCCAGGGCCATCCGGTAGCAGGTCTTCTGATTGCCGCCGTAACCTTTGTTCCGTTCATGGACAAACATCTTCGTATGGGGAAGACCTGAAGCGATGGCCGGGGTTTCATCACGGCTCGCGTCATCCACCAGGATCACGAGATCCACGATGCCCTGCGCCATGACCTCGTCATAGGTCTGCTGCAGCGTTTTCGCCGCATTGTAGGCCGGCATGACCACGATGATTTTTTTATCTTTGAACATGCAGATTTGATACCCTTAATCCACTTTCCGATCAAGACCTTTTTGAGGAACGTCCCTGCGTCAATGACCTGCGATAGGGACGCCTTCCATCCGGGGTCGCCGGGCGGATTCGCAGGGCCGCTTGAAAGAAGGTGGTCGTTTATCTGAATTTCCCGCCTTCATCGCCAGCATCCCCCGTTGCTGAATGGCATTGACATGATTCGGTTTCTTCCGCTCAGCCGCCTCGGAATGTCGATCGGCATCCGAGAAACTTCCCTGATTTTCCATCGTCAATCCAAGGTGATACAGGGCATCTGGCAGGTGGGGATTGAGAGATAGGCTTTCGGTATTCGTCTATAGTCGCCTCACTATAGGAAAAGAGGCGTTGTTTTTAATTTTTTTTCAGGGAGTTATTCAGCAATTCAATGACATTGGTCGTATAGATCATTCTCCGGATCTCTTCGGGATAGGCAAAGAATTAGGGATGATCCGTTGTCAGTTGACCTGCCAGAACTTGGAGATGGTGGTGGAAAGAAGGCCAAGGTTCATATCGTTTTTGACCTGAATCGCAGCATCTCTAACTCTAAGAAGATATTCATAACAGACGGCAAGGGGGACGAACGATCTTTCATCAACAAGATTCTGGCACCCGGAGAGACTGCGTCGTGGATCGCAATTATCAGCGCCATAAGCGTTTTGACTAATGACAAACCGAGGAGGGAGAACTTCCCCTCCTCGGTTTTGGTAAGTGCTATAAAGTGTTTGTGAGAAGTGTCTGCGTTTGATCTTTATTGCAAAGTATGGGTCTGTACACCAGCGGCATCGACGATGAGAGAACCGGTAAGATTAGTACTAGTAACGGTGATCACGCCGGGCTGCCCTGCTGATGCACCCGCTGCGATGGCAATCGTATTCCCGGCACTCGCCTTAACGGTAGTATAGGTAGTTCCTGCGCTGGCGCCAGTAATGGTTTCAGCAGCTGGAATCAAAGTGGGATTCTCTCCCACATATGCTGTTAGCCCAGTCAGGGCATTTTTCCCATCCGCAACGCAGCTTGCAACATAGCCCCTCTTTTTATACGCGGTGAACTGCGGGATGGCGATGGCTGCGAGGATGCCGATGATCGCGATGACGATCATCAGTTCGATCAGCGTAAAGCCCCTCTGCCCTCTTTTCTTGTAAAATGCACTAATCATCTGTTCCTCCTTTTGTCGTTTATTGAATTCCAATATTAAATTACTCCCTTATACGGTCAAGAGAACCCCAAACGCCGAATCATTTCCGCATACACCTCCTTCCCCACCTGTTTCCTATATCGGATAAAGACGCTTTGTTTCTTTAACAGCAAGTAACATACCATTTCACCTGCCGGGAGCTTATTTGTTAAGATATTTCTTTATGCTCTATCATCTTACAAGTTTGTGCGGTCATGCCTTGCAAATTGAATCTCACCTGAAGGACGGTCCGGGCCGCAACTTCCGGAATTCTCGCGGATCGATCCTGAATTTTTCCACATTCGCCCCGATCTCGCTTTGCCGGTCGAGACCTTCGTGAGGGGCTTTGAGAACGGCCTAACGTTTTCATTTCTTCAAAAAGCTCTTTGTGATAGGTATCCACACAGGTCTTAACCCTGATCACCGGCGGCAAACCATGCACTCAACACTTTTTCATCATGTCTTGACGATCCTTCTCCTGGCCGGTTGGTGTCTGATCACGTCGGGAGTGGGACGTCTATGCCTAAGCATCACGGCCATCCGGTTTGCCTCCCCGGGCGAAGGGCTTTTCCTTTCCGCCGGAGTCGGTCTCACCGTTACCGCTTATACCGTCTTCGCCCTCGGCATGCTGATCTTCGCCTCGATACCCTCGGTCTTTGCCGTC
>JAHJQP010000121.1 GCA_018819165.1 Pseudomonadota bacterium | reverse complement strand
GCGGATGATGGTGGTTCACCGCAAGACGGGGGAGATCGAGCTTCGGACATTCCGGGATCTTCCGGGATATTTCGGCACAGGGGATGTCATTGTCGTCAACGATTCCCGCGTTTTTCCGGCGCGCCTCATCGGCCGGAAAGAGAGCGGAGGACTGATCGAAATCCTCCTGCTGTCCGTCTATAAGGGCGATATCGAGGAGGAGAATGTCTGGGAGGCGCTTCTCCGTCCCGCCAAACGGATTACGGTCGGGACGAGGATGACGTTTGCCGACGGGTGCACCGTGAGGATCGTTCGCCGTATGTCGGAAAAGCGCTGGCTCCTTGCCTTCACGATCACATTGCCGTTCGGCGATTTTCTGGATCGGTACGGGAGGGCCCCGCTTCCGCCCTACATCAAGCGCAGACGAGACCGATCGCGTTCGGAGAGCGACCTGGAAAGGTACCAAACCGTCTATGCCCGCGTGCAGGGCTCGGTCGCGGCGCCGACAGCAGGCCTCCACTTCACCCGGGAGGTCCTGGATAGGGTGGAAAGCCGCGGTGTGGCGATTGCCCCGATTACGCTTCACATCGGCTACGGGACATTCCTTCCCATTGAAGCGGCCGAGGTTGAGGATCATCTCATTGACGAAGAGCGCTTCACCATTGGCGAGGAGACGGCACGGATGGTCAATGAAGCGAAAAGGGTGATCGCCGTGGGAACGACCTCCACCCGCGTCCTCGAATCGGTCGCCGGGGCGGGCGGTATCCGGCCGGTTTCAGGATCGACGCGCCTCTACATCTACCCCGGTTACCGTTTCCGCCGGGTGGATGCGCTCCTCACCAACTTCCATCTCCCGAAATCGTCGCTCTTTGTGTTGGTGTGCGCCTTTGCCGGCAGGGAACTGATGCAGGAGGCCTACCGGTTCGCCATCGAGAATCGTTTCCGTTTTTACAGTTACGGAGACTGCATGCTGATTGTGTAGGCGGGGAAAATGGATTTCACGCAAATCGCCAAAGATCCCCATTGCGGGGCAAGGACGGGGAAGATCGCGACGCCGCACGGCGAGGTCGCGACACCGGCCTTTATGCCGGTTGGCACCCAGGGAACCGTCAAGGCGCTTACCCCGGAGCAGGTCCGCGCCCTCGGTGCGGAAATCATCCTCGGCAACACCTACCATCTCTATCTGCGACCGGGTCATCGCCTGATCGCAGCGCAGGGGGGTTTGCACCGGTTCATGAACTGGCAGGGTCCCATCCTGACCGACAGCGGCGGCTTTCAGATCTACAGCCTCGGCACCCTTCGGACGATCACGGATGAAGGGGTGGATTTTCAGTCCCATATCGACGGGTCCAGCCATTTTCTCAGCCCCGAATCGACAGTGGAGATCCAGGAAGCCCTCGGCAGCGACATCATGATGTGCCTCGACGAGTGCATCCCCTATCCCGCAACGAGGGACGAGGCCGAGGCGGCCCTCGGGCGGACCGCTCGCTGGGCGGCCCGGTGCAAGTCAAGCCGCAGGAATCACTCACAGGCGCTCTTTGGGATCATCCAGGGCGGAGTCTACCCGGATCTTCGGAGGCTCTCCGCCGAATCCCTCCTGGAGATCGGCTTCGACGGGTATGCCCTGGGGGGCCTCAGCGTCGGGGAGCCCAAGGAGTTGATGCTGGAAAACCTGGCGGCGACGACGCCGCTGCTTCCGGAAAACCGGCCGCGATACCTGATGGGCGTGGGCACACCTGAAGACCTCGTCGACTGTGTCTACCACGGGATCGACATGTTCGACTGCGTGATGCCGACGCGCTCGGCCCGCAACGGATTGTTGTTTACAAACGGAGAAAAGGTTGTTATAAAAAACGCCCGTAACCGGGAGGACGGCTCGCCCATCGACAGTGCATGTGATTGTTATACCTGTCTAAATTATTCGCGGGCTTATCTGCGGCACCTGTATGTCGCCGGGGAGATCCTGGCCATGGTTTTAAATACGATCCACAACCTCCGGTATTATCTGCGTCTCATGGAGCGGATCCGGGAGGCCGTGCGGGAGGGCCGGTACTGGGATTTTAGAAAGCGTTTTCTGAAAGAGCGGAAGGATGCCGAGGTAATCGGCTTGGAGTGAGTCGATTCGGCAAAATGGAATGCAGAAATAATTTTATGATAATGGAGGGCTTTACCGTGATGAATCTGGCTTATGCATTGGGTATTCCGGGAGGGGGAGGAGGAGGCGCCGGCGGCGGCGATTTCAGTTTTATCATTATGATGGCCGTCCTTTTCGGCATCTTTTATTTCCTTTTGATCAGGCCTCAGCAAAAAAAACAGAAAGAAATCAAGAATATGATAGCTAATCTTACGCACGGCGATCTTGTGATGACTTCCGGGGGAATTCAGGGAAAGGTCGTGGGGTTGACGGACACGGTCGTGACCATCGAGATCGCCGACAAGGTGAAGATAAAGGTTGGCAGAAACTTTATCGGCGCTGTTCTGCAGAAAGAATCCAAGGTATAAGTCTGAAAGGGGTAAAACATGTTTAAAAGCATCAGAATCAGGGCCGCCGTCACGATCGTTATCTGCCTGGCCTCGCTCGTCTATCTGGCGCCTTCCCTGACTTCCGATCTTCCGGACACCTGGAAGAATTACCTCCCGACGGACAAGATCCACCTCGGACTCGATCTGCAGGGGGGGATGCATCTGGTCCTGGAGGTGCAGTCCGCCAAGGCGGTGGAAAGCACCCTGGAGAGGACCGTGGGCGATCTGAAGGAAAACCTCATGGACAAACGGGTCCGCTTCAAGCTCCGCGAGCGGACCAAGGACAGGGATTTTACCTTCGAATTTCCGGACGTCGCTTCGCGTGACGACTTCGATAAGATTCTCAAGAACGATTATCCGGACCTCGAAACCACCACGTCGGAAATGGCGGAAGGCAGGGGGCTGGTTTCCCTGAAGATCAGGGACAAACGCGCTGCCGAGATCCAGAAAATGGCCGTCGAACAAAGTCTGGAGACGATCCGGAACCGAGTCGATCAATTCGGCATCACCGAACCGGAGATCATCCCTCAGGGGAAGGATCGGATCATCGTCCAGCTTCCGGGAATCAAGGATACGGCCCGTGCCAAGAGCCTGATCGGCCGGACCGCGTTGCTGGAATTCAAGCTCGTGGACGAGGAGCACAGCCTCGACGAGGCCCTCAAGGGAAATGTCCCAGAAGGGAGCATCGTCGCCTATGAATCCCGGATGGACCGGAATTCCGGACGGCGCACCCAAACCCCTCTTCTTCTTAACGGCAGGACACTCCTGACCGGTGACGCCCTGGAGGGCGCCAAGGTCCAGATCAGCGACCGCTTCGGCGAACCGCATGTCTCGATCAAGTTCAACGCCCAGGGGGCGAGGGACTTCGACCGGATCACCGGGGAAAACGTCAAGAAACGTCTGGCCATCGTCCTGGACGGCCTCGTCCACTCCGCTCCTGTCATCCAGGAGAGGATCTCCGGCGGTCAGGCCCAGATCACCGGTTCCTTCACCATGGAGGAGGCGAGCGACCTGGCCATCGTCTTGCGCGCGGGCGCGCTGCCGGCGCCGGTGAACATTCTCGAAGAACGGACGGTGGGACCTTC
>JAHJQP010000120.1 GCA_018819165.1 Pseudomonadota bacterium | reverse complement strand
TTCATCGACTTTCAGTCGCGGATTCCCCTGGTCGAGGAAGAGAAGATGCTCAACTACGTCATGGTGGTGATGCTGGAAGACGGCCTCTCCTCGCCGGCCAACATCTCGCGGATCGTCGCCAGCGGGAAGACCCTGATGACCCAGGCCGCAGGTTCCTCCATCCTGGCCTTCGGCCATGCCTACGGGGCCTACCAGACGTTTGGTAAACTGCTGGACGGCATCCTGGCCCGGCAGGCCAAGGAAGGGAAACCGCTGGCCGAGGTGGTTGAGGCGGTGGTCAGGGAGCAGCTGAACGATCCGGCGCTGGGGGTCTCCGGTCTGATGCTGAAGGACCCGGCAGCGAAGCGGATGATCGCCCGGGCAGAGAAGTTAGGTGTGGCAGGCAAATATATCCCCCTCATGAAGGAGGTCGTCAAGGCCGCTCAGAAGTTCAGCGAGGACCCGGTCGACATCGATCTCCTGGGCGCCACGGGGGCTGCGATGTTTGACCTCGGCTTTACGCCCGAGGCCACCTGGGGCATTCTCGCCGTGACCCGCGCCTTTGCCACCGGCGCCCATTACTGCGAAGAGGTCGAGTGCGAGGAGCCTGTCCGCCTCGGCCAGACCCTGACCCCGAAGGAGTGGTACGAGGGACCGGAAGACCGGCCGGTTCCCACCCTCGAGGAGAGGAAAAAGGTTGCAAAAGCGATGGAGGCGCAGACTCCCGAAGAGTGGAAGCAGATCTTCCTGGAGAGACAGAAGATCAAGGGTTCCGGCTGGGCCATCGTCGAGGAGATCGACGATCCCAAGCGGAAGATATAATCGCCGGAAGTTGGATAGACCCTGAAGGGGTGAAGCATCATTGAGATGTAAGGAAGGTGTCCCTTGGAACATCAAATACTTGTCATGGCCGTTCTGGTTGTTGCTCTGGCGCTCATTTTCGATTTCTCCAACGGCTTTCATGATGCGGCGAATGTGGTGGCGACCATCATTGTGACGGGGGTTTTGTCGCCTGTAAAGGCTCTTACCATCGCCGCGATCTGTGAATTCATCGGTCCTTTTCTCTTTGGAACGGCAGTAGCCAAGACGATCGGCAAGAATATCATCCATACCTCAACCTTCGATCCCAACACCATGGCGCTGTCCACCGGCGTGATCCTGGCGGCGCTGATCGGAGCCATCGCCTGGAATCTCCTTACCTGGTGGTTTGGCTTGCCCTCAAGCTCGTCCCACGCCCTGATCGGCGGGTTGATCGGTCCCGTGCTCATCGCCTACGGTCCTGACAAGATCATGTGGAAGGGCGTCATTTTTGTTTTTGCCTCGTTGATCCTGGCGCCGGTGATCGGCATGTTCTTCGGTTGGCTTTTTTTCAAGATCACACGCTTCACTGCAGAAAAAATTCATGCAACGCCGAGCGCCAATAATTTTTTCAACAAGATGCAGGTCGTATCATCCGTTTGTCTGGCGCTGAGCCATGGCGCCAATGACGCCCAGAAGTCAATGGGGGTGATTGCCATGTCTCTGGTCATCCTCGGCATCCTGCCTTCCTTTGAAATTCCGGTCTGGGTCGTTGCCAGCTGCGCCGGTGCGATTGCGGCTGGATGCGCAACCGGAGGCTGGCGAATCATCAAGACCATGGGGGCGAAGATCTGCCGGCTGAGGTCAGTGCACGCATTCTGTTCGCAGACCGCATCCGCTTCGGTCATTCTCACAGCGGCGCTTATAGGAGGCCCGGTATCAACTACGCATGTCGTCTCCTCGAGCATCATCGGGGCGGGCGCGGGGCAACGGATTTCCGCGGTGAGATGGGGAGTGGCGAAGGATATTGTGGCGGCATGGTTCATTACCATCCCGGCAGCGGGGCTTATGGCTTCATTGGCGTTCATCGTCATTAGGACCATAGCTTCGAGTTACTGAGGAGAAGAAAGGAGCGGAACCGTGGTATTCACCATCAGAAAGCGACTGTTTTCGAAGGAGAAGAATATTTTTTTCGATCTTATGTTTCGGCAGTCCGAAAAAACCTTGGAAGGCCTTCAGGCTCTGGCCAACTATATGGAGGATCGCAGCCCGGAGAACGCCAAACAGGTGAAGAAATGTGAAGTGGAAGCGGACGATCTGCGTCTGATGCTGATCCAGGAACTCGACAAGACCTTCGTGACGCCGCTCGACAGGGAGGATATCTTCAAGCTGTCCCTCGCAATTGACGATGTCATGGATTATGCCAATTCGACGGTCTATGAAATGGAGATCTATGAGGTATTATCGGATGGGCATGTGAAGGAGATGGTCAACATCCTCATCAGTGCCGGGGGCGAGATCAATCAAGCCATCAATCTTCTTGAAAACCAGCCGAAGGTCGCCGCCGTGCACGCGCTCAAGGCAAAGGCCTACGAGAACACGATGGAGGGTGCATATCGCCTTGCCCTGTCTCATCTGTTCCGGGGAGACGATCCGATTTTCATGCTCAAGATGCGGGAGATCTACCGTCATCTCAGCAATGCGGCGGACCGCGGCGACGAGGCGGCCAACATCATCTCGAGCATCGTGATGAAACATTCGTAGGATGGCTCTCGTGATGCAGACCTCCAAGCCGT
>JAHJQP010000119.1 GCA_018819165.1 Pseudomonadota bacterium | reverse complement strand
GCTATACACAAACATAACATGCCTGTCAAGAGATATATCATAAATATAATACACTACATACGAGCCGCCCAAAATTGAATAATCCTGTTTTCAATCAATTGGTTGGATATGATTTTCCGCCTTCAAGGTGTCGAAGTTGGGTGACCAGTTGTAGTTGACTTCAATAACCAGCACACGTCTTTTTTACTAAGCCTTACGGGTTAAACTCTGCTATAAAATCCAGCCGACTGCCCTCATTGACTACAATAAACAAACAATAACCTATCAACATGATAGAGTTTATTGTTAGGTAGGTAGCACCAATAACCGGCGCATTTCAATTTTTCACTGATTGTCCTTGCGCATTGGATAATTTAACTCGTGAGGCGCCCGGACAGTTTACGTTGTACTGACACGGGGAAATATATGCTTGAAAAAAAGACAGATTCGCAAAGCATTCAATTTTTCCAGGTAGTAGTGATACGGTTATATGTGCTTTCAGATCAGGGCGAGGCTGTCGGCAACGGCCATACCGGCGCGCGTCGGTCGCAGAAAACCGTCCCCGATCTCCACCAGACCTTCTTCCGTTAGCTTTTTCAGGATCCCCGCTTTTTCCGCAAGGAGATCCTGACCGTAGCGGCTTTTGAATTGCTCCAGATGAATTCCTCTCCGCGTCCGGAAGCCGAGGAAGAGTGCCTCCAGGCGCAACTGCTCCTCGGTCAATAGTTCCGAAGCCTCGACGGGCCGTCTACCCGCCGCGAGGTCGCGCAGATAGGCGTCGAGGGAGCGACGGTTCCACCTGCGTTCCCGCCCCGAAAAGGAGTGGGCCGCCGGGCCGAGGCCGATGTAAGGAGTGTGACGCCAGTATTTGCGGTTGTGCCGAGATTCCGCGCCGGGACGGGCGAAATTGGAGACTTCATAATGGATATAGCCCGAATCTTCAAGCATTTCCGATGTTCTCAGAAAAAAATCGGACTGGAGCGTCTCGTCGGGGAGGACGGCCTCTCCCCGCCGGCATCGCTCCGCAAGGGGCGTTCCGTCTTCCAGTGTGAGCTGATAGCAGGACAGGTGGTCGGGATTAAGGGCGATCGCCTCGCGGAGGGTCGCAAACCAGGAGGTGAGTGTCTGCCCGGGGACGCCGTGGATCAGGTCGAGGCCGATATGATCAAATCCTGCCGCCCGCGCATCCGCAACGGCAAAGAGAGCCTGTGAACGCTCATGGCGCCGCTCCAGAAAGGCGAGGAGTCCGTCGTCAAGAGACTGGACACCGATGTTGAGACGGTTCACGCCCGAGTCGCGAAGCGTCGCGAGCAGTCCGCCGTTGATGTCGGCGGGATTCGCCTCGACGGTGATCTCCGCATCGGGCGTGAGCGTGAAGGCTGACCGGATGTCGGCCAGAAGTCCTTGGAGCTGTGCAGCCGCGAGAACGGAGGGGGTTCCGCCGCCTATGTAGAGCGTATCGAAGGTCGTGCCGTCAAACCGACAGAAGGCGATTTCCCGTCGGAGGGCTTCAAGAAACGCCGGTATTTGTGTGAGTTCCGTAACGGAATAGAAGCTGCAGTAGCCGCATTTCCTCAAACAGAAGGGGATATGGATGTAGAGGCCGGGCAGTCCGGTTTCTTCATGGGAGGCGTTCGCTCCTCTGCCGGCGGCAGAGCCCCTCTCTCCCGAAAGAATCTTCCCATTGCCTCTCCCGGAGACGCTTTTCCGCATGGTCTGAGAAACCGCTCCTTACTCCGTATCCGACTTCAGGACGGCGAGGAAGGCGCTCTGCGGGATGGAGACGTTCCCGATCATCTTCATCCGCTTCTTGCCCTTTTTTTGTTTTTCCAGCAGTTTTCTCTTCCGGGTAATGTCGCCGCCGTAGCACTTGGCGATGACGTCCTTCCGGAAGGCGGAGATCGTCGATCGGGAGATGATCTCGCCGCCGATCGCCCCCTGGATCGCGATCTTGAACATCTGCCGGGGGATCTCCTCTTTCAGCCGTTTGCAGGCCTGCAGCCCTCTGGCACGGGCGCGTTCGCGGTGGACGATCTGGGAGAGGGCGTCGACCTTTTCGCCGTTTACGAGGATGTCTAATAAGGCGAGGTTGCTCTCCCGGTAGTCGATCAGATCGTAGTCGAATGAGCCGTACCCCTGGGTGACGGACTTGAAACGGTCGTAGAAATCGAAGATCACCTCGGCGAGCGGCATCTCGTAGCTCAGCTCCGCCCGGCCTGGGCTCGGGTAGTTGAGGGTCGAGTTGACCCCCCGCTTCTCCATGCAGAGCTTCATGACGGCGCCCAGGTAACGCTCGGGATGCATCATCGCCGCCCGGATATAGGGCTCCTCGGACTTCACGATGGAGGCCGGATCGGGGTAGTGGGCCGGGTTATCAACAAGGAGAACCGTCCCGTCCTTCAGGGTGAAACGGTAGCGGACGCTGGGGACGGAAAGGATGATCGAGAGGTCATACTCCCGCTCCAGGCGCTCCTGGACGATATCGAGATGCAGCAGTCCCAGGAAGCCGCAGCGGAAACCCTGACCGAGGGCGGCGGAAGAGTCTTTTTCATAGATGAAAGAAGCGTCATTGAGCTTGAATTTATCCAGAGAGTCGGCGAGGTCCGCGTAGTCGTCCGAGGCGATGGGGTAGATCGAGGCGAAGACGACGGGCTTCACCTCCTTGAAGCCCGGCAGGGGCTTCGCGCAGGGGCGGTTCTCCAGAGTGATCGTGTCCCCCGTCCGGACATCGGAGACGGTCTTGACGCCGGCGATGATATAGCCAACTTCCCCCGCGTAAAGGTTCGCGCGCTTCTCGCGCTGGAGGAGGAAGCGGCCGACCTCCTCTACCCGGTGAGTGGCGTTGTTGTATAATAAGCGGATGATGTCTCCGGCCTTCACCGTTCCGGCGAAGATCCGGCAGTGGATCACCGTTCCCCGGAAGGAGTCGTACTTGGCGTCGAAGATGAGGGCGGCGAGCGGCGCTGTCGGGTCCCCCTTTGGGGGGGGGATCCGCGCGACGATCGCCTCTAATATTTCCTCGATTCCGGTCCCCTCTTTGGCTGAACACTTCAGATGGGTATCCGGATCCAACCCCAGCTCCGAGTCGATCTGCTCGATAACCCGATCGACGTCCGCTGACGGAAGATCGATCTTGTTGATGACGGGGATGACTGCGAGGTCGTGCTCCATTGCGAGGTAGAGGTTAGCGAGCGTTTGGGCCTGAACGCCCTGGGCGGCGTCGATCAGCAGGAGCACCCCCTCGCAGGAGGCGAGCGAGCGCGACACCTCGTAGGTGAAGTCGACATGCCCCGGCGTGTCGATCAGGTTAAGTGTGTAGGTGCTGCCGTCCTTTCCCCGGTAGGGGAGAGAGATAGCCTGACTCTTGATCGTGATCCCCCGTTCCCGCTCGATATCCATGTTGTCGAGGATCTGATCCTGGAAGCTGCGGTCGTCGACGACGCCGGCATACTGGATCAGACGATCGGCCAAGGTCGACTTGCCGTGGTCGATATGCGCGATAATGCTGAAGTTTCTTATATTATCCATAACCAGTTAACCCTTCGCGCGGCTTCTTACCATGATTGTTTGCAGGAGTAAAGAAGGGGACGACCGATAAGTTTCTTTATCT
>JAHJQP010000118.1 GCA_018819165.1 Pseudomonadota bacterium | reverse complement strand
GACAGCGACGCCAGGCAGGCTCCGTCTCGGCCTGTCGACCACCTGGGACATCCTCGGGGATGCAATCCGCAACTACAAGACAAACGGCGACACGAACCAGGCCGCGGCCATCGCCATGTATGCCATTCTTTCGATCATCCCTCTCTTTATCCTGACGTTGCTCCTGGTCAGCAACCTTTTCGGCGCCGACCCGGAGATCCAGAAAAAACTGATCGAGGAAATCCGCCAGTTCATCCCCTCCTTCTCGGGAGCGCTGATCACCCAGTTCGGCCAGATCGCAGGAAAGAAGGATCTCTTAGGAGGGGTGGGAATCATCAGTCTGATCTGGTTCTCGGCGATGATCTTCAGCGCCATAGAAACAGCCCTGAACGTCATTTTCCGGTCGAGGACATACCGTAACTACATCTTCTCAAAGCTCCTGGCCATCGCCATGATTCCGCTCGGCTGGGCCGTCATCGTGGCCAGCGTCGCAATCACTTATGTTGCGACCATCCTCGTCAAGCAGCCCTTTTTCGGCCAGAACGGGCCTCTCTTCCTTCCCGCGATCCAGGGAGCGCTCTTCCGCTATATCCTACCCTACCTGCTCACCGTTCTCTTCTTCACCTTGGTCTACAAGGCGATCCCCACCGGAAAGGTCAACCTGAGGAGCGCCCTCATCGGGAGCGCGATCTTCTCCGCCCTGATGGAGATCGCAAAACAGCTCTTCACCTGGTACGTCGCCAATTATACCCGTTACAACGCCATTTTCGGTTCGCTCGAGGCGGTCGTCATCCTGGTCATCTGGGTCTTTTACGTCGCGTTGATCCTCCTGTTCTGCGCGGAGCTCATCTCTTCCTACCAGCGGTGGGATTTGATCCTCATCGAGAAGGCCCTCGTGAAGCCCGGGAAGGGCCGCCGGAAGATCGACGAGCGGCTCTTCCGGAAATTCGGCCGGCTCTACGGATCGAACGAATACATCTTCCACGAGGGGGATAGCGGTGAGGACCTCTTCTATATACTGAATGGCCGCGTACGGATGGAGAAGAAAGCCGGGCAGACGAAGAAGATTCTCGCCGAGATGGGGCCGGGGGAATATTTCGGCGAGATGGCGGCGCTGATCCGCGCCCCGCGGACCGCCTCCGCCCGCAGCCTGACGGAGAGCCACATCGCCGTCATCAGCGGAGACACCCTGCGCAGCATCCTACGGGAAAGCGACGAGGTCTCCCTCTTCATGCTCAAGGAGTTTTCCAATCGGATCAGAAACACGAACATGGCGATGGAAGAGCTTACCCGGGCCTGGATCAGGCTGACGGCAACCCTCTATTTCCTCCGGATGTGGCCGCTCCCGGCAGAAGCGAACCCGGTCGAAGAGCTGGCAAAGGCAACTGGCAAGGAGACGGTGGATATCCAGGAGGTCCTGGCGGAGTTGGGCCGGCAGGAGGTCCTGACCTTTACGGACGGCCTCGTGACCGGTTTCAGCCGGGAGGAGGCCTGGCGGCTTCTCGATGAACAGGTGGCGGTATAGCGGCGGGCGAGAGGAAATGGACTCCGGAAAGGGATCTGCGGGAAGCGAATGGTCCGCGGCAACGGTGCATCCGAAGGTAGAAAGCGACGCGGCATGAACGACCCCATCGGACAGGCAAAGGTTATCCTCAAGCGCTATTTCGGTTACGACGCCTTCTGGCCCCTCCAGGAGGAGATCATCGGCCACGTTCTGGCGAAAAAGGACGCCCTCGTGGTGATGCCGACGGGGGGCGGCAAATCCCTCTGCTACCAGATCCCGGCCCTCCTCTTTAATGGGTTGACCCTCGTCGTCTCACCGCTCATCTCCCTGATGAAGGACCAGGTGGACCAACTCCGGGAATGCGGAGTACCCGCGATCTTTCTGAACAGCACCGTCACCGCCGCGCAATACCGGAGCCATGTGGAGCGGCTCAACCGAAACGCCGTCAAGCTGCTTTACGTGGCGCCGGAGACGCTGCTGATGCCCCACACGCTGGAGCTGCTTTCTCCGTTGCCGGTGGACGGCATCGCCATCGACGAGGCGCATTGCATCTCCGATTGGGGCCACGATTTCCGCCCGGAATACCGGCAGCTCGCCGCGGTGCGGGCCGTCTTCCCCGCCGCCGCCTGCGTGGCCCTGACCGCAACCGCCACGTCGCGGGTCCGGGAGGATATTCAAAAAACCCTGCGGATCGCGAAAGCCCATGAGTTCATCGGCAGCTTCAACCGGCCGAACCTCTTCCTGGAGGTGGCTCCGAAGACGTCCCCGCTCGAACAGACCCTGGACTTTCTGCACCGGTATCCGAATGAATCCGGCATCATCTATTGTTTTTCCCGCCGGCAGACGGAGGATCTCGCCGCGACCCTCCAGCGCAAGGGGTACTCCGTCCGTCCCTACCACGCCGGCTTGTCGGAAAAGGAGCGCACCCGGAATCAGGAACTCTTTATCCGGGATGACGTGCAGATCATCGTGGCGACGATCGCCTTCGGCATGGGGATCAACAAATCCAACGTCCGTTTTGTCGTGCACCATGATCTGCCGAAGAATCCGGAATCGTACTATCAGGAGATCGGGCGGGCCGGACGAGATGGCCTGCCCGCCCACTGCCTGCTGCTGTTCGGCTATCAGGACGTCCAGAAGGTCAAGTACTTCATCGGGCAGAAGGATGAACACGAACAGAGGGTCGCCAACATCCTTCTCAACACCATCATCGGTTTTGCGGAAACGGATCTCTGCCGCCGCGTTTCCCTGCTGAATTATTTCGGCGAACCCTACGCCTCCCCCAATTGCGGGATGTGCGACAACTGCCGGCAGGCAGACAAGGACCTCGCGGACATCACCATCCCGGCGCAGATGTTTCTCTCCTGCGTAAAGCGGACCGGGGAACGCTTTGGCGCCGGCCACATCGTCGAGGTCTTGCGGGAATCGCGATCGCAGAAGGTATTGACATTCGGGCATGAAAAACTGTCCACCTACGGGATCGGCAAGATGTACTCGGCCAGACAATGGCGCCACCTCTCCCGACAGTTCATACAGAAGGGGCTGATCGTCCAGGAACTGGAACACGGCAGCCTGAAACTCACCGCGAAAGCCTGGGAGGTGCTGCGGGGGAAAGAGCCGGTTCTGGGAAGGCTGGAAGAAGAGAAGGTAAGCCTCAAGACGCAGGCAGAAAGCGAGGGTCGATTCGATGCGGATCTGTTCGAGATCCTGAGGAAGAAACGAAAGGAGATCGCCGATCAGGCGAATCTCCCCCCGTTCACGATCTTCCACGACCGGACCCTGAAGGAGATGGCCTCCCGTCTCCCGCAGACGCGGGAGGAGCTGTCGGCCAACTATGGGGTCGGCGCCGCGAAGTTGGAGAAATACGGCGATATCTTCCTGGAGCTGATCCGGCAGTATTGCCGGGCCTAGCAAACGCCGTCTAAGGCATCTTGAGCAGTCGTTCGCTGCGCCAAACCCGGACAATATGCACCTGAATTTTATCGAGACGATAAATGATACGAAACGGCGGGCGGATCATCTCCCGTCCACATCAGGAATCTGCTGAACGACATACCTGGCACGGATTTCCTCAAGATCCTTGACCGCCGAGATGGCAAAATTGGTCTATGTCCGGCCGCTGGTCCCGGTCCACCTTGATGCAGATGAAGTGCTTGTTCAGGTAATCCGCCGTGGGACTGTCCGAGAATGCCTCGGCAGCCATGACATGACACCAGTGGCACATGGCATAGCCGACCGAAACAAAGATCGGTTTATCCCAACGGACAGCTGTTTCTATGACATCCGCGCTCCATTCCTGCCACCAGATAGGATTGGATAAATGCTGTCTAAGATAAGGTGAGTCCGATTTATCAAGATTGTTGCGTTTCATGTTTATGTCAGCCATTTTTAGGTTCATCCGGGTGATGCGTACTTCAGTAGGCTAATTTAGCTATGATCATTCAAGATTTAGGAAGGAATATCAACATGTACAATATCACAATAAAATACTTTTAGTCGAAAGTGCGCATTGATTATGAATCGAAAGCTTGCATCTTTCCAAGAATCCCATTTTTATTGAGGAAGTTGTCAGTATCAAACCCAACATTTTCTACCGACCGTTCACTCTCTCTCCTTCAATTCCTTTCCTACCTAAAAAACGGCAGTCTTTTCGTGCCCACTTAAAAATACTATTTCCAGATGCTATTTTGTGATTCGTGATAAAATAACACATGCAGTAATAAAAAGACCGATGACGATGAGCAGGAAAAATACACCATACTGATACAATTGCTCCAGGCCATTGTACCAGGCTATGATCTGGTCCAAATATTGATGATATAGATCCTTGATTTTCTCCATCACCTTATCCTTTGGATAGAATTGTTATGATGTCTGTAGCATGTATCCATGTCATCGGCCTTTACAGAACCGGACATGCAAATCTGATAATTCCCATTTTTTAAAATCCGTCGATCAGTGATAAACAAGGAAGAAGCCCACACTCCAACGCACCCATCTGTTCCAGACATAATTTTGCCTCCATTGTAAATAAAAAATCCAGTGTGATTATCCCTTATCATAGTCGCTGAGAAAGCAACATCATTTATTTCTGTTTGAAATCAAGCATTTTCTTCAAGGGCAACGTTTTGCTGATTATAGGAAGTTATATGTAACAACGCTCCCACACGAACCGTACCCGAATTTTGCCGTTCTCACAAAAAAAGACGAGAGCCACCTATGCCGTCTTGTCTTTTACTGGAGTCCATCATTTAAGATCCGGTCTATAAGGGTGACAATCACCACGAAGACCCTATGATTCTCTTTTCGTTAACATCCAGTAGAATAGACTCAATACGCGCATCGCAGCATCTCGTCGATTATGAGATAGTGTTGCTCATCATCCATGTCAAGGGGCATGTCACAGATCAACGCCCCTCAAATAAGGTCCTACAGCTTGCGAACATTCTCGGCAGCCGGACCTTTAGCGCCTTGGACTACATCAAAGCTGACCCGATCACCCTCGGCCAGTGATTTGAAACCCTCTGCCTGGATCGCGGAATGATGCACAAAAAGATCCTTGGCGCCCTCCTGTTCGATAAAACCAAATCCTTTTGAATCACTAAACCATTTCACTTTTCCTTCTGACATCTTTAGTCCTCCTATATTGATTTGCCTTATTTCTTGATAAGAACGTCAATCCCCGCGACACATGCGCGAGATACACTGGAACCAGCCTCTTTTTGCCCGGGCATTTTGTCCCAGCCCCCTTTTTCAATGAATTCAGATCTCTTCCAGCTATCCATTCCCTCTAATTCTTTAAGTTTCGCCTCATGATTCGGATCCTTCATAAATTGGGCGACGCAGATCGCCGCCTGACTCGCCAAGACCGCCTCATCGCTCATCGTCTGGGTAGTGTTGGAAGTCGTCCACCCCCCCCACGCAAACCCGATGATCATTGCGACAATGGCCCCGCAAATCAGTCCCCAAACTCCGTATTTAACCTTCACTTCCGTCTCTGCCTTCATCGGTCAATCCTTTCTCAATGGTGGTCATTTCTTTAACCCTTCTGCATCTACCTCTCTTTCGATAATCCAAGAGTTCAGTTTTAATGAATATTACTTGCATTTCAATATATGCCATCCGTATCGCTGACAATCACCTGAATGTGCACCCTTCCTTTTCGATCATCGATTCTTAAGGCTCTTAATGTTCAAGCTCTATGATCTTCACATCCTTGGTCCAGCCGGATTTACCCGTGCTGACATTTCTGCATGACTGGCTATGTTGGAGCTGGAAAACAATCTTTCCCTGATACTCGCCATCCTGATGAACCCTGTATCCAAGTATCGTCCCTCCATAAAAAGAAGGTTCCTGCCGCTTTTTATGAAAATAAATTTCGCCCCCAACCAATTTCTTTGCCTTATCCTCATCCAGTCTCCACCAACCACTTTCCCATACATTATCCTTCAGCTTCACAAAATGATTCAAAGGTTCAACCAGGTGTATATGCATTTTTTTGGCCCTCTTTCGTAGAAATTCTCATGACCATTCACTGTTCTTCATTTTTTGCCGTCCAAAAACAAAAAGCCCTGTCACATCATAAGAGACAGGGCTTGGAAGTCATTTTTCACTTCCCTATACGGGAAGGACAATTATTCAATTTTCTTAGTCAATCACTATGTTGGTTATAGGATACGCTCATCCCCAACAAAGTCAAGACATATCATCATGCGGTATTCAATTATTTAGGGTAAGAGAAGAAAATTATCTGATTTTTCCAACTGGCGCCATATATATGGTGAATTCCTCAACACCATCTACCCCCAGGATGCTATCAGCTAATTCCTGATCATAAGCAGCGATGGCGCATGTCCCGGCGCCAATGGCTTCACAAGCCAGGTAGAGGTTTTGACAGACATGACCGGCCTCAAGGGCTATTACCTTGTACGATGCAAGGCTGTATCGCCATTCCATGCGCGCAGGAATCGTTGTCCAGATAAAAGTCGCCGCGCTTTTCCCGGCAAAGGATTGATCGAAAGCCGCCCTGCTGATTAATTCCTCAAGGGCATCGTGCTTAACAAATTCCACAAGCTCATGACGGACGGGCAGATAGCGGTAGATCGCCTTTGAGATGCCGCCAACCCTGAAAGCGGCTATGTAGGTTTCCAAGGCGTGGCGGCATCCGGCCGAAGGAACAGTTCTGAAATTATCATTTATAGAATTTTGGTTGCGAAGCCCTTGTGTGGCCCACAGAAGGAACGATAGTTCATCCAGGGTAATACCCTCGGAAGTGTAAACACGTCTCGATTGGCGTTTTGCAATGGCTTCCTCTATAGGCACCCCCTTGATCGATTTCCACTGCCCCGGGCGGACAAGTGTGATGGTTCTGCTGCCTGAAGGGCAGGGCTTTTGTATAGGGGGTGGTTTAACTCCCCGATTCTGTTCTGTTGTAGAGAAATCAATTGTCTTCCTGATGCTGTCTTTAAGAAAATGTCTGTAATTTTCCTTCATCGCAGATGTCTCTTTCACACGCGAATTGTCAGCAGCGATAGAATGTCACCGATGCAATATGTGGTGTATCCCGTGATGCTGTTTTCGCCATATAACGGAGAAATCAGCCGCGAGTGTAACGAGTCGGCTGGATTGCCTTGTTGGCCCTTTTTTAATAAATATCCAGTTGTACCTTTATGGCCTCCACAATCTCCCCCATATCCTTCTGAGAAAGAATGCCGGCGCGCTGAAAGAGCCGTGATTTGCTGACGGTTGCCGATTGATCCGCCATGGCCTTGCTCTCTTTACCATCGAAAACCACAAGCGCCTCAATAGGATAGAAGAGGTCTGTCTTGCCGGTCAGAGGGACAACCTGAACTCGATTGAGGAACTTGTTTGATGCGTCATTGCTGATGATGACGGCAGGACGCTTCTTCTTGATCTCCCCGCCAACAGAAGGGTCAAAATTGACCCAGCAGACCTCACGCCGTTTCATGAGCCACATCCTTGAAGGTAATCTCAGCCCACTCGGCGGCTTCCTTTTCCCGATGCTTGTCCTTGGCCATTTCAGCGTAGGCCGCCTCGAGATTGGGGCGCACTACGTGTGGGCGGACTATTTCCTGAACAAATCTACTGATTTTTCGGGGGCCGATGGTCTTGTGGAGACCATCATAGACCTCTTCATCAATGGTTATGGTTAGTTTCTTCCGCGTGGCATACCTCCTTTATACGTATACTATGTGTGTAGTCACCCGGCATGTCAATGGCAAAAGTCGACCGTTAGCCATAACGGAATGGTTCTATTTCATGAGGGCAACGGGCGCGGCTGAACTACGGTCTCAGCTAAATGTTAAAGTAAGCCGCGGGGAGTGATTTCCCTGGCGTTTACGACTTGTACGCCACCCCTTTGAAGAAGGTGTAACAAAAGGCGCCGTCCGCTTCCGTCGTCCGGTAGAGGTCCTTGATCCCCTTTTCCCACGTCAGCGGATCGATCATCCCGGCGTCAACGGCCTGATCCCTGACGCCTTCGACCATCGCGATGAAGGTGTTTTTCGTAAAACCTTCAACGTACCCGGGCCGGCTCGCGTCCACATAAACCATCCTTGGCGAGATGGACGGGGTGTCGAAACCTGCCTGAATCAAGAGCGGAAACAATTGCCGTCCAATGAGGGAATTGCCCCCGATCCGGGCT
>JAHJQP010000117.1 GCA_018819165.1 Pseudomonadota bacterium | reverse complement strand
GGGCCTCCTTTCAATTGTCATCGATGCGGTATTTATGCGCCGCCATCAGGTCGCACCGAATCCGGAGCGTCTCATGCATGCGTGCATTGTCCAGGGCGATCGCGCTCAGGTTAGCCACCGCCTTGAGAAATTTGATTTCTTCGTCACGGAATTTGCGGACCCTGTCCACATAGACGCGCAGCACGCCGATTGCCTTCTTCTCCAGCATCAGGGGTACGACGAGGACGGATTTGATCCCCTCAGCCTGCGCCATCGCGCCGTACTGGAAATCCTTCGCTGTCTGGGCGTCCTTGAGCCAGACGGACCGGCCCTTGAGCGCCTTGCGGTCGAGGCCGCTTTCCCCAATGAGAATCGGCCCCTTGCAGACATACCCCTTGGAGAGGCCGCTCGCCGCCCCCATGACCAGCATCCGCTCGCGGGAGTCAAGGAGACGGATGCTGCTGGCTTTGACGCCCATGGTCCTGACCACGCACTGCACGATTTTCTCCAGAACCTTCAATGGTTCCAGGGAGGCATTGATCACTCTCGCCACATCGTACAGGGCCATAAAATAATCGACATCCTTCCCTTTCATACCCTCACCTCCTTATTGCCTGTCTTCTCATCAACGCACAAAGCCCATCAGCAGGATTCCCAGCCCGACCAGCCAGCCGATCAGGGGTTTCACATACCGAGTCTCTTCACGGCTGCCGTAGAGGAGGAGGTAGCCGGGAATGATGGCGCACAAAATCCCCTCCCGCGCACTCTTCTTGAACGCCCTGACGGCGACGACGTCCTGGCAGATGAGCATGACCAGAAATCCCCCCAGGACCATATTGGCATTCATGTCACCCAATGCTTTTTTCTCCTTGTTTCCCAAAAAAAGGCGGTGTTATGCGGCCGAGTATTCCTCCGAGCGAGGCGCGACGAATGACGCCTTCCAGCCGTTTTGAGATCGCTCCGTTTTCAAAGAAAAGTAAGGTCGGCACCACTTCCACCCCATATTTGTCCGCCATACTTTCCCGATCCTCACACAAGCACCGGCGGGATTGGCAGCAATCCTACACCAGATTTAACGAAATTACAAAATGTTGTTGACAGGATGGTATGGGGTGCAGATATACTTTCCTTGCCGCAGAGGATGTTCTTCGCGGAAAAATGCTTTGACATCGGGGAGGGATGACCATGGAACCGAAGATCTCCAAGAAGGGGCCTTGCGTGATGGAGATGCAGCCGGGGAAGTATTTTTGGTCCAGCTGCGGCCATTCCGCGATCCAGCCGTTCTGCGACGGCGTGCACAATAAGCTGTAGAAATGATATTGTTCGCTAAGCTGCGGAGGACGAACAACCACGTCTGTCCCTGGTGGCTCTGCTACAGCTTCGACAATCCCCTGCGCCGCCTATTCCATGATCCGGAGCGCCTTCTCGGCCCTTATGTGAAGCCAGGGATGACCGTCGCGGACATCGGCTGCGGGATGGGCTACTTCACGTTGGGTCTGGCGCGGCTGGCGGGGCCGGAAGGGAAGGTCATCGCCGTCGATCTCCAGGAGCGGATGCTGGCCGCCCTGGAAAGCCGGGCGCGCCGGGCGGGGCTGGCCGAACGGATCGTCCTGCACCGCTGCCGGCCGGACAGCCTGGGGGTGGACGGGCCGGCCGATTTCGCCCTCGCCTTCTGGATGGCCCACGAGGTGCCGGACAAGCCCCGCTTCTTCCGGGAGATTTTTACCCTTCTCAAAGCAGAGGGCCGTCTCCTCCTCGTCGAGCCGAAAATCCACGTGGCCGGGCGGAGTTTCGAACGGACGCTCACGGTGTGCCGGGAAACGGGATTACAGCTTCTGGAGGAGCCCGCAATATCCCTGAGCCGCGCTGCCCTGATGAGAAAAGAGAAAAGGTGGCGATGAAGATCCGATCGTTTGAATTCAATCTGCGGGAGCTGGCCGGGTCGATGGGGGACTTCGGGACGCTCTTCCCGCTCGCCATCGGCTACATCGCCGTCTGCGGCCTCGACCCGGCAGGGTTCCTCGTCATGATGGGCCTCGCGAACATCGCGACCGGCCTCATCTACAGGCTCCCCATGCCCATCGAGCCGATGAAGGTCCTCGCCGTCGTCGCCATCGCCCAGCACTGGACGCCTTCGCTCATCTATGCCTCGGGCTTCGCGATGGGGATCGTCTGGATCATCTTCGCGGCGACGGGGATCATCGGCCGCCTCGCGAAGATCACCGCCCGTTCCGTCGTCCGGGGGATACAGGCGACGCTCGGGATCCTCCTCGCCGTGGAGGCTCTCAAGATGCTCTCGACCGGCTGGGTCCTCGGGATTGTCGCGATTGCGATCGTCCTTGCCCTCCGTGAGAGCCGCTACGCCCCGGCCGCCGTCGTCCTGATGCTCCTCGGGATCTTGATCGTCGCCTTCCAGGGCCGGCTCCCGTCGGCGGACCTGATCCGCTTCACGCCGCCGCCGCTGACCGGCTTCACCCCGAAGGAGGTCTGGGATTCGCTCGTCCTCGCCGGTTTCGCCCAGATCCCGCTCACGATCACGAACGCGACGATCGCCACCTCCGCCCTGATCGGGACCTACTTCCCCGACCGACCGGTCGGCGTGGGGAAGCTCTCCTGGAACCAGGGGGTCATGAACCTCGTCCTTCCCTTTTTCGGCGGGATGCCGATGTGCCACGGCTCCGGGGGACTCGCCGGCCAGTACTACTTCGGGGCGCGCACCGGCGGGACGAACCTGATCGAGGGGGCCATCGAGATCGCGCTCGGCCTCTTCTTCGCGGGGGCGATCGCCGGCCTCTTTGCCGCGTTTCCCACGGCGATCATCGGGGCG
>JAHJQP010000116.1 GCA_018819165.1 Pseudomonadota bacterium | reverse complement strand
TTCCAGGAAAGTGCCGGACATCCCGAGGGTGATCTTGAAGGCGGGGTTGGCTGTTACGAGCTCCGTAAACATCTGTGTAGCCGGCAGATAGCACTTCTCCGCGACCTTGAGGAAGACGGAGCGGTTCATCTCCTCCCAGAGAAACTTGTCCTTCTCCGGATGGAGACGGAAAGGCTGGTGGAGCTGAAAATAAAACGTGACGAGCGGCATTTCCACCTCGCGGGAAGAAAAAATGAATGATTTACCAGTTTATTGCGAGGACATTAACAAACAGTTCAATCGTGCAATATATATACAGGAAAGTGCAGGAAAAATCAACCTTAAAACTTCGGAACCTTTGACATCCTGTCCCGCTAAAGATATTATCCTGCCCGCACCGGCCCGTCGATGCCGACCTGGGAAACGCTGCATACGCACTCAGGGCGGGGCTTTCCGGCAAGGAAACGATTATCATTGCGTCCCTCATCCCCGCTTCCAAGGCGGGTTTAGGAGTTAGGAAGTTTTCACGCTTCACGCCTCACATTTTTAAAAGGCGGGTTGCGCACACACTTATGCGAGGTTGAGTATTGGTTAGCACGGCCGAGTTGATGAAAAAAACGGCCGCCCGCCGCGATCGTCTCCCCCGGATCGTCTATCCCCCGGCCCTGCCGATCATGGAGAGCAGGGAGGAGATAGTGGCAGCGATCCGGAAACATCCCGTGGTCGTTATCACCGGCGAGACCGGCTCCGGGAAGACGACCCAGATCCCGAAGATGTGCCTGGAGGCGGGTCGCGGGCTCGCCGGTCTGATCGGCTGCACTCAGCCGCGGCGGATCGCGGCGACCACCGTCGCCCGGCGGATTGCCGAAGAGATGGGAGAGGAGATCGGCCGTTCGGTCGGCTATAAGATCCGCTTCGACGACCGGGTCCCCCGCAACGCCTTCTTTAAGATCATGACCGACGGGATCCTCCTCATGGAGACGCAGCACGATCCCCTGCTTCGCGCCTACGACACGATCATCGTCGACGAGGCGCACGAGCGGAGCCTCAACATCGATTTCATTCTCGGCATCCTCAAGACCATCCTCCCCCGTCGTTGCGACCTGCGCGTCGTCATCACCTCCGCGACCATCGATACGGAGAAGTTCTCGAAGGCCTTCGGAGACTCCCCCATCATCGAGGTGTCGGGGCGGCTTTATCCCGTCGAGGTTCGCTATCAACCTCTCGATTCTCAGCTGGAAGAAAAAGGGGAAATCACCCCCGTCGAGGCGGCGGTCCGGGCGGTCGATGAACTGATAGAGAGGCGCGAGTGCGGCGACATCCTGATCTTCATGCCGACGGAGCAGGACATCCGGGAAACCTGCGACCTCCTTGCCGGGCGTTTCCGGGAAGGGGCGGTCATCCTGCCCCTCTTCTCGCGCCTCACCAACGCAGAACAGCAGCGGGTCTTTGGCCCCTTGGCCGCCCGGAAGATAGTAGTCGCGACCAACGTTGCGGAGACCTCGATCACCATCCCCGGAATCCGGTATGTGATCGATACGGGACTGGCCCGGATCGCCCAGTACAACCTCCGCTCGCGGACGGCCGGCCTTCCCGTCCGATCCATATCGAAAAGCAGCTCCGATCAGCGGAAAGGCCGCTGCGGCCGCGTCCAGAACGGCATCTGCATCCGCCTTTACAGCGAAGAGGATTATCTCAGCCGCCCCCTCTACACGCCGCCGGAAATCTTCCGCTCCAACCTGGCGGGCGTCATCCTCCGGATGCTCGCCCTCAATCTCGGCGACATCGACGCCTTTCCATTCATCGACCGTCCTGCCCGGAAGAGCATCCGGGACGGGATCGAGATCCTCCTTGAACTCGGCGCGATCGAAACGGAGAACAAGGAAGAGCGCGGGCCCGCCCATCCCCACCGCCTGACGGAGCGGGGCCGGCTGATGGCGAAGCTCCCGCTCGATCCGCGGATCTCCCGGATGATTATCGAGGCCGGGAAAGAGGGGTGTCTCAGGGAGATAGTCGTCATCGCCGCAGCCCTCAGCATCCAGGACCCGCGGGAGAGACCGGCAGAGAAAGAGGCGCAGGCAGACCAGATGCATGCGGCATTCAAAGATCCCGCTTCCGATTTTTCCTCCCTCCTCGCTCTCTGGCGGCGCTGTCTGGATCGCGCCAAGTCTCCGCAGATGCAGAACCGCCTGCGCCGCTTCTGCCGGGAGCACTTTCTCTCCTATCGGCGGATGAGGGAGTGGCGGGATATCCATGACCAGATCCTGACCATCCTTGCCGAGCAGAAGTTCCTCTCGAAAGGGGAAGCGACGCCCCGCAAGGAGGGGGACGAGCTTTACGGCGCCCTGCACCGTTCCATCCTGAGCGGCTACCTCGGCCATATCGCCGTGAAGAAGGAAAAGAACCTCTACACCGCGACC
>JAHJQP010000115.1 GCA_018819165.1 Pseudomonadota bacterium | reverse complement strand
TGCCGAGGATGGAGACGGTGTCGTTCGGGACGATGATGTCGCCGCTGGCCGGGGGGCGGCAGCGGTTGAGCACCCGCTCGCTCAGGCGGGTGTTGGTGATCAGCATGGAGCCCTTGGAGAGGGCGATGCCGATCTTCAGGCCGGCGAGCCCAAGAATCTGATTGGCCCAGGCCCCGGTGGCGTTGATCACCCAGGAGGCCGAGATCGAAAATTCTTCGCCCGTGATCCGGTCCTTGACCCTTGCCCCGGCGATCCGGCGACCGCCTCCGTGTGGAGGAAAAAGCGGGCCCCGCGCGATTCGGCGTCCCGCGCGTTTTCCACAACGATCGTGAAGGGATTAATCGCCCCGTCCTGGACCTGGACAGCGCCGATGATCAATACTTCCGTTTGCAGGTCCATAATGCTCCGCCGGATGAGAGGGCAGTTCGGTAGGAAACTTTCAATGTTTTTAGGCCTTATGCCGACTCGGTAACAGGATTCCCGGGGATTGTCAAGGCAAATGCAAAATTCTTTTTTGCTTTACACGGCCGCCCCAATCCGCTATGTAAATATGCAGTCGGCGGTCAGGCCGATCGACTGTTTTCGGACTTCTTAGGATCGGACGAACGATGGAGAAAACGAACGTGCAATGCGATGCAACAAACCGGGTGGATTGGCCCGCCTTCGGCGAGGCCCTCTTCGACCTGGTCCGCCGGACGTCCTGCGAACTGCCCGCGGATGTGGAGGCGGCCCTGAAGCGGGCCCATGACGAGGAAGCGCCGGACTCGACGGCCCGGATGGTCCTGGCCGCGTTTCTGGAAAACATGGCCCTGGCCCGCGAAAAGCAGGCCCCCCTGTGCCAGGACACGGGGGTGCCGCTTTTTTTCGTTCACCACCCTCCGGGGCTCTCTCGCCGGACCATGCGCCGGGTGTGCGAGGAGGTCGTGGCGAGGGCGACGCGGGAGCAGCTCCTCAGGCCGAACGCCGTCGATCCCGTCACCGGACGCAACAGCGGAACCTGCGTGGGCAGGGGGACCCCCGGCGTTTTTTTCGAGGAGTGGGACGACGACGCGATTTCCGTGGCCCTGATGCTCAAGGGGGGCGGCAGCGAGAATGTGGGCCGCCAGTACAGCCTGCCCGACGACGCACTTTCGGCCGGGAGGGATCTGGAGGGGGTCCGGCGCGTGGTCCTGGATGCCGTCCGCCGGGCGGAGGGGAAAGGCTGCCCCCCGGGGATCCTGGGGATCTGCATCGGCGCCGACCGGAGCTCAGGCTACGCCCATTCCAAACACCAGCTCCTGCGACCCCTCGACGACGTGAATCCCGATCCCGCCCTGGCCGAACTGGAGGCGCGGATTCTTAGGGAGGCAAACACGTTGGGGATCGGCCCCTTGGGGCTCGGGGGAAAGACGACCCTTCTGGGAGTCAAGATCGGCGCGCTTCACCGCCACCCCGCCTCTTTTTTCGTCACCGTGACCTACATGTGCTGGGAGCACCGCCGCCGCGAGATCCGGATCGAAGCCGACGGAACGTATCGATTTACAGGATGAGGTCCTTACCATGATCGAGTTGAACATCCCCATTGCCGAAGAACGGATCTTGTCGCTCCACGCAGGCGACGCCGTGGCGATCTCCGGGATCGCGACGACGGGACGGGACGAGGCCCACAAATACCTGGTGGATCACCTCATCGAGGGGCCGCGGCCCCTGTCGGCCGAGGATCAGCGCCTCTTCGAAGAGCTGAAGACGATCTACCGCAGTGGGGCGATCTACCACAGCGGCCCCATCGTCCGCAACGTGGACGGGCGCTGGAGTATCGTCTCCTCCGGACCGACGACGAGCATCCGCGACGAGATCTACGAGGACAAGGTCATCGCCGCCTTCGGGCTTAGGGTGGTCATCGGCAAGGGGGGGATGGGTCCGCGGACGCTCGCCGCCTGCAAGACCCATAAGGCCGTCTACGTCCACGGCCTGGGCGGGGCGGGCGTGACCAATGCCCAGGCCATGGTCGAGGTCCTCGACGTATTCAAAAAGGAGGAGTTCGGCCTCCCCGAGGCCTTCTGGAAGATCCGTTTCGACCACTTTCCGGGAATCGTCACCATGGATGCCCACGGGCGGAGCCTCCACGAGGAGCTGGGGAAGACCTTCGACGACCGCCTGGCAGCACTCCTGCGATCTGGATAAAATCTTAATAGAGACCTTTTAATTTGAGGCAATTCGTAGCCCCCCGGCTGGATTGACAGAAAAGCCGCTTTTTGCCATATAGAAAGAGTCTGTTTCTCCCTCTCTTCTACCGCCGGACCCTGGTCATGGGAAGCTGATTCCAGGATGCGCAGCCGTCCGGCGATCGTTTCACAAGGGGTCTGAAGGCAGGATCATGATTACGATCGGCAGTTTTCTCCACCGTGAGGTCCTCAACGATATCATCCGCCGCTGGATGTACGATCAGGCGCGCCCCTCGGACGCGGATCTGATCGCCAGGCTGGTCCACTTCAACCGGATCTATCTCTCCCGCTACCTGGAGCAGTTTGCCGGTTTCGTCTTCCGGGAGCTTCACCAGAGCCCCCTTCTCCTCCGTCCCGTCCAGCTCAAAGGAGAGTTGAAGGACGTCATCGTCGAGCATCCCCGGTTCCGCAACGCCCGCATCGAGGAGATGATCCTCGATTACAATCGGGACCCGGGGCGCTACTACCGGGAAACCCCTTTTCACGGGATTCTCTATTTCCGCCGCCGCAACGGCGGCATGGACTATGTCGGGTCGAGCCGGATCAAGCGGGTCCGCCGTCTGGCGGAAAAGACGGCCCGGCGGATCATCGACAGGATTTTCGCTTCGATCAAGCGGCATGCCGACACCCTTGCGGATGAAAGGGCCCGGCTGCTCAGCATTCCGCGGGAGCAGCTTTTTACGGCGCCCGAGGAGATGACGGAGGAATTCCTCCAGGCGGAAAAACGGCTCCTGAATGATCTGCGCGAAAGGAGACCGATCGCGGGCGAAGAGAAAAAACTGGCGATCAACGACGTCGCCGGCTTGAAGATTATCCTGGAGGAATCCGAACAGTGGAAACTCACGGAACTCTTCGGGAGGCTTCCGAATTGCGAAATCATAGAGGAGGAGAGGCATACCGGGCGGTACAACGCGACCAACCTGATCGTCCGTTACCGGCCGCCCCGGGATGAGATCCTGGCCCGTCCCCTCGGCCGGGGGATCCTGAACATTATGCAGGCAAGGGGGCTCTCCCCGTACGAGACCAACCAGGCCTTCGTCGAATTCGTCCGATCGGGGGAGGAGGATGTTTTACTCGAGATCATCCTCTCCACCTATCAGGAGATGCTGGAGAGCGAGATCGGCCGCTGCATCCACGAGGACCGGATCATCGAACAGAGGCTCCGTCAGCAGTACCGGGGACCGCTGGCGAGAAACATCCAGTACCTGCTGGAATACCTTTTTACTTTTCCCGTATCTTTTCAGAAGGAATTTGGCGAACTGCCGATCAAGCTCTGGAACCGCTACCTGCCGGACTATTTTGACGAGATCTTGAAGAAGCTCTTCCGCATCCCGCCGGACAATTTCCTGGATTAGGCATCAAGCCCAGACGTTCTCCCAGGAAGTCGGCCAGAGCACTGACTGAATATGGGCTTTTTACAAAGGCGTCATCCCTCTCGCTCCCCGACCATCCTGAAGCCCTCGTCGAGCAGCCTTTCCGTCTCTCTCGCTCGGATGGCGGGGGTCTTCGCTCCCATGACCACGGCGATCAGACGGGTCTCCCCGCGCTTGGCCGTGGCCACGATATGGTATCCGGCCTTGCGAACCCAACCGGTCTTTAGACCGTCCGCATTGGGGTAGTGTCTCAGGAGGCTGTTCCTGTTTCGCTGGGTGATGTCGCGGTAGGTGTAGTACTGCTGGGAGTGGAGATCCAGGGATTCGGGAAATCGCCGGAGATAGTCGCTGGCCAGGATCAGCATGTCCCGCGCCGTCGTGACCTGGCCCCTGGCGGGGAGTCCATTGGGATTTTTAAAAAAGCTGCGGGTCATGCCGAGCTGCCGGGCCTTCCGGTTCATCCGCGCCACGAATCTCTCCACATCGCCTCCGATGTATTCGGCGACGGCCACGGAGGCGTCATTGGCGGAAACCACGGCCATACCTTTGAGCAGCTCCTCGAGGGGGATCTCGCTCCCGGCCTCGATGAACATCTTCGATCCGCCCGTCCTCACGGCCTTCCGGCTGATCTTCACCTGGTCTCCGGGCTGGACGCGGCCGTCCCGTATCGCCTCGTCGGCGAGATAGAGGGTGAGGACCTTGGTGATGGAAGCCGGCTGGATCGGGGCGTTTGCATTCTGGGCGACGAGGATCCGGCCGGTCCTCATATCCATCAGGATGGCCGAATGGACATTGAGCCTGAGGGCATCGGCCGCAGAAACATTCAGCGATAGAAAGAGGATCAGAAGGACCGCACTGAGGATCGAAACGCGTTTGACGATCATCTTTTTTCCTCCTGCGCGTACCCCTGCCGCTCCGGGGCAACGTCAAGGATGTCCGACGACGTCAGCGCGGCGGTGTCGTGATGTTACTCCGGCGCCAGTCGCCGGATAGCCTCATCCACATATTCCGGCGCAAAGCAGCTTTCCGCCTCCTTCTGAATGATCTTCGAACCGGGGGGGGATCCGATCGCCGATCAGGAATGAATTCTCCAGGGCGATTCCCACCTGAGAGGCGAGGATCTTCATGAAGACTTCATCCTTGATGTCGAAGCCCGTCGCCTCTTTCTTATTGATAACCTGGAGGACGCCGATCATCTGTCCCGTGGGGCTCTTGACGGGCACGCTGAGGACGGAGCGGGTTCGGAAATTGTTGATCAGATCGAAAGAGCGGTCGAAATAGGGGAGTTCCCAGGCGTCGACCACATTGATTACCTCCCCCGTTTCGGCCACCCGGCCGCTGATTCCCTTTCCGATGGGTAGGGTGATCGGGTCAATCCCTTCGGCGACCTTGGTCCACAGCTCGTGCTTGTTCTGGTCGATCACATAGAGGCTGGTCCTCTCGACCGCCATGACCTCGGTTACCCGGCTGATGATCAGCGGGGAAAGGCGGCTCGATTCCAACTCCGCGGTCAGATCGGAGGCGAGCGCGATCAGCTTGGCCAATAACTCCTTCAGGTGTTCCCGCTCGGCCAGCTGATCCGCGGCGGTCTGGAAGATGTTGTTGAATGACTGGATCAGACTCTGAATCTCGTTCTCATCGCCGGCGGCTCCGGTATCGCCGCCGGCCGGAATGAGTGACGTCTCCTTGGCTTCGATCGACTGCTCTCCGAAACTCTTCTTCCCTTCGATCACCTCTGCCGATTTGGCGCGGATTTCCCGGGTCAGTCCTTCCAGGACCCTGATCCTGCGGAACATCAGGAAGAAGCTCAGGAGCGGGAAGAAGAGCATGACGAGAAAACCGTAGGTGAGGGTGTCGCACAGCATGCCGCTCCCGTCGGCGCCGATAACGGGCAGGAGATACTGATTGACGATGAAGATCATGATCAGGAGGGGGAACAGACAGGAGAGAACGAAGAAAACGAGGAAGATCTTCCTGGATTTTTCTTCCGCCATCGGTTTGAAGAATTTCATCGCCAGATCGCCAGCCTCTTCCGGATACCGTTTGCATCGTTGTGCATGACCGGGGGTGCGATCCTTCGGTCGCCAGATCTATATGCGAAAGGGGAAGGAAAGTCAATCGGATTCCTTTGGTTCCCGATGGCTCGCTATTGGGGTCCCGCCGATGACCGAGCAGGCGCCGATCACTGTCTCGCCCCTCAGGATGGTGGCCTCGGATAGGGGATTTCCGCTCCGTTACGCGCTCACGCAGGCCTGCGCAACGGAAGTCCAGTAGGGGGACATGCCGCGCAGCCTCTCGATGATGGGGGGCAACTTTTCGATCACAAAATCGATCTCCTCTTCGTTATTGTAAATGCTCAGGCTGAAACGGATTGATCCGTGGGCCATGGTAAAGGGAACGCCCATGGCGCGCAGCACATGGGAAGGCTGAAGGGATCCGGAGGTGCAGGCCGAGCCGGAGGAGGCGCAGATGCCGTATTCGTTCATGAGCAGGAGAATGGCCTCTCCCTCGACAAACTCGAAGCTGATGTTCGTCGTATTGGGCAGGCGCTGAAAGAGGTCACCGTTGACCCGGCTTTGCGGGATGCCGTCCAGAAGGGCCGTCTCCAGCTTGTCGCGCAGGCGCTTCACCGCTTTGTTTTCCGTCTCCATGTGGCGGGCCGCCAGTTCGCAGGCCTTTCCCAGCCCGATGATGCTGGGGGTGTTCTCCGTGCCGCCCCGGCGCCCCTTTTCCTGATGCCCCCCGATCAGAAACGGGGAAAACTTGGTCCCCTTTCGGACGTACAGCACGCCGATCCCCTTGGGGGCGTGGAGTTTGTGACCGGAGATGGAGAGCATGTCGATGGCGCTCTTCTTTACGTTGATCGGGATCTTGCCGGTCGACTGCACCGCATCGGTGTGGAACGGGATGCCCCGTTCATGGGCCAATGCTGCGGCCTTCTCCACGGGGAAGATGACACCCGTCTCGTTGTTGGCCCACATGAGGCTGACCACCGCCGTGTCAGGCGTCAGGCTGCTTTCCAGCTGCTCCATATCCAACAGGCCGTTCTTGTCCACGGGCAGTTCCGTGACCCGGTAGCCCTGACCGGCGAGATTGGCGCAGAGGGACTTGATGGCGGGATGCTCGACCCGGCTGGTCACGATGTGGCGCCTTTCGGGATGCGTTGCCAGGGCCGAGCGGATGGCGGCGTTGTCGCTCTCCGTGCCGCAACTCGTGAAGATGATCTCGTCCGGCAATGCGCCGATGAGCGTCGCGACCTGTTCGCGCGCCTCGCGGAGTTTCCGGGCGACCTGGCCGCCGAAGGAATGCATGCTGGAGGGGTTGCCGTAAAGGTCGTGGAAATAGGGCAGCATCGCCTCCATGACCTCCGGGGCCGCCTGGGTCGTGGCATTGTTGTCCAGATAAACGATTTTCATGGGGCCACCTCCTCGATGATCAAATCGGGTGAAACCAGCTCCCGGAGTTTCGCCTCGACGAAATGCTTCAGGGTGATGTCGGACGCCTTGCATACGGCGCAGGCGCCCCGCGTGGCTACCAGGACGCGGTTGCCGACGACGTCGATGAGTTCGATATCGCCGCCGTCATGCTTCAGGGACGGCCTGATTTCCCGCTCGAGGGCTTCCTCGATCATCCGGATCTTCTGGATGGTGGTCAGCTTCGGCCGCACCGCCGGTTTAGCCTCGGCCCTCACCCGCTCGATGATCTGCCGGATGGCGTCATGGCAGTTGCCGCAGCCGCCGCCCGCCTTGGTGTAATTCGTCACCTCCTCGACCGTCGTGAGGTTGTTTTCCCGGACGGCCCGCTCGATCTCCCGGTCCGTCACCCCGAAACACTCGCAGATGATCTGCGCCCCCGTCTCCTTTGCCGGCGCCCCCTGGTAATTTTCGATCGCCTTTTCGAGGGCCTCCTTCCCCATGACGCTGCAGTGCATCTTTTCCTGGGGCAGGCCGCCGAGGTAAGCGGCGATGTCCTGATTGCTCACCTTCATGGCCTCCTCCAGCGTCATCCCCTTGATCAGCTCGGTGAGCGCCGAAGAGGACGCAATGGCGCTGGCACAGCCGAAGGTCTTGAATTTCGCCTCCTTGATCCGTTTGTTCTCATCGAGTTTGAAGGAAAGCTTCAGGGCGTCCCCGCAGGCGATGGAACCGACCTCGGCAACGCCGTCCGGATTTTCCACTTCCCCGACATTCCGGGGGTTGAGAAAATGTTCCCTGACCTTCTCCGTGTATTCCCACATCATTCGCTCCTTAATTGACGGCTACGTAAACAGCCCGGATGCTGCGTTGCGCTGCATCCTTCGTCACTGCGGCGTACAAAACAGTACGTCTCATTCCTCAGGATTTGCGCGCCTTGCCTGCGGACTTTTTACGAAGCCGTCCACAATTCAAGGCGTTTGCTTCCTTACGGACTTCAAGCCTATTGTAAGACCGACTGGCCGGATTGTCAACGGACCATCCAGACGATGACGTACAACGCCGCATCCCCGAGGCCGCGCCGTGAGGTAATCCTAAATTATCCGGTCCATCCGGGAATCGGTATTTTCGCCTCGCAGGGGACGCCGGCCTGGCAGAGGCCGCAGCCGGTGGTTTCAAAGCCGAACCGGGACCGAATCTCTTTCGACGAGACGTCGTGGACATAGCGGTGGCATTTTTTCTTGTCGTGCCCCTCCTCTTTTGTGATCGCGTCCGCCGGACACCGTTGCGCACATTTGCCGCAGCTTCCGTCGAAAAAGAAGAGACAGTACGCATGGCGGTCTTCGTAGGGTCTCTCCGGCGGAGGGACGGCGATCCTGGCCACCACGGAGCCGCAGCGCATCGCCTTTCCCCTCGGGGTAATCAGGCCGTCGCACAGCCCGAATGTCCCAAGGCCGCAGGCGTAGGCCGCATGACGCTCCGACCAGGAGGAGGCGAACCCGTAGCGCTCGGATTTTTCCCATTGCCAGCCGGGCGAGTTCATCGGGGCGACCGCTTCGTGGCCGGCCTCCCGGAGAAACGCCGCCACATGGTCGCGCAGCTTGACGTTGAACTCCTCCCCGTACTTGCGCGATCGCGCCCACCGTTCGGCGGAAACGGCCGTTTCCTTGCTGTTGTCGAGGATGGTCCGCTTCGTCTGCGGCAGGATCCAGCTGATCACGGTCAGTTCGCCGGGCCCGGCCTGGACATCGGGAAACGTTGCGGAGAAGATCTCCGCCGGCGTCCAGTGGAACGGGCCGATATCCTCCTTGAAGCCCTGATACAGCGGATCGTCGCCGCGAGAGAAACCGACGATCGGTTCCTCCCACGCCGGTTCCCGGCCGCCTTCGAGATGCAGGCTGTTCTCGTCGGACGCCACATATTTGACTATACAATCCCGAATCCGCTCCGCCGCGTCGTTCTTCCCCCTCGCCGTCTCCCCCATGGTTCACCTCCCTGATCGTCCGGGGACGCCCCCGTTGATAAACACCCGTTTCCCGACAGCCCCCAAAACAAAAAGCGGTACGGCCGGGAACGATTACACGGGCGATCATATCCCGGAACGGCGATGTTTGCCACCGGGAAAAAATGGAACGGATAGTGATGAACTGACCCCTACCCGCAGCAGCCCTTCTCATTCGCTGCGGGTGGCGAACACTCGGGTGAAGCGGTACAGCAACAAGCGGCATCCGTCTTGCCCAGCATGGCGTTGATCACGGCCGCCGCACAGCCGACCCCGGTCTGCACGGAAACGGCTTCGAACGGACAATTCCGGCTGCAGGCGCCGCACTCCATGCACGCGTCCCGATTCCGGATCTCGACGTGCCCGGTATTCATTTTGAGCACCCCGTGCGGACAGACCTCCAGGCACATCCCGCAGCCGGTGCATTTCTTCTCATCGAGTTTCAGGGTAACGACATCTTTTAAGTAAGTCAGCTGATTCATCTTCAGTCCCCTACGCAATCGCGCGCGACGCGATCCAAATGGCAAACCCGCTTACCCCCATGCCGATCTCCAGGGGAAGGGCCCACTGCATCTCCCGCTTCACCCCGGAGAGGGAGGTATAGGTAGAACACCCGGTGAAATTCATGGCCAGGTAGGCCGTGACGGCCGGGATGATCAGCAGCCACGCCAGGGCGCCGAAACGCGCCGCCCACGTCGACCAATCGGACCCCTGCAGGAAAAGAACCGCGAGCGCGACGGCCGCCCCGAGCCACAGGCCCTTCGCCGAAAACGCCCGTCCGGGAAGATGCGGCAATAGAAGGGGATGGATCACCGCCCCCCCCACGATCGCACTCAGAAACGCCAAGACGGCAAAGGAGCCGTCATTAAGGGCATTCGCCCAGAAACCGGCAGGACCGCCGATGCCGCCGAGGAGAAACAGGACGGGCGCGATGATCAGGGACGGTTTAATCGTCTCGACCAGCTCCACGGGAATCAGGACGGCCCTCTCCCGGAGGGCGAAGGTCTTGAGTCGCATCTCTGAGGTGGCCTTGAAACCGGCATCCATATAAGCCGGGAGATCCCTGGCATTGATGGGACCGAAGCGGACGCCGAATCCGGAGCGCTTCTTGACCGTGTGGGCGGCTACGCCCGGCGCCCCCAACTGGGGGAGGATCAACGACCGGTGGCTGACGACCTGATTCAGGCCGCTCGATTCGATCCTTTGGACCAGCTCCTCCGTGCCGAAGGTCCCCTTTCCGGCGGCGCACCAGACGTTGATCCCCTTCGTGTCGAGCGCCAGGATCCAGAGATCCCTGCCGGGCAGGGCGCTCCGCAGCTCGTCGAAGCTCATCTTGTAATTGGCCGATACCAGGACGGGCGACTCCCGATCCGGGTTCCCCAGGGCATACAGGCCCGGATCGACGGCATAATCCATCCGGCCGACTCCCCAGCGGGCTTTGACGGTTCCCCAGTGGTCCCGCCATTCCAGTTGGGACGATACCCGAGGCACGCTCCCGGCCGGCGTCGAAACAGACCCGATCACGAAATCCTGGTCGAGGCGCGGTCGGTCCGGCTGGGCTTCACCGATCCCGCTCGAGCAGCAGGTGGAACCGGAATAGGTCGGGAAAACGATTGTCTCTTCTTTTTGACAAGAAGGTTGATCGGTTTGATTCATAACCCATCCTCCTCCATTATTCACAACACCGGCACGCGACGGCGGCCTTTCTCATGGCCTCCGTAAACACACTGACCGATTCCAAGACCGCCTTCCTATGCGCTTCCGGGATGTGCCGGGTCATGTTTTGGAAAAACCCCGCCAGGCACAGCCAGACCCTCCGGTGGGTCTCCCTCCCTTCTTCCGTCAAGGTGAGCCTTGCCGCCCGGGAATCGTGCGTTGCCCTGTCACGTTTCAAGAGGCCCTTTTGGATCAGCGGATTCACCAGACGGGTGGTCGTGCTTTTCTCCACGGAAAGGATCCCGTGAAGCTCCGCCAGCCCCAGTTCCCCCTTTTTCGCGACGGCGTCCAGGATCATGAACTGATGGAATGTGACGTCCTGGCAGATCGCCTCGTCCCGGCTGCAGCACCGTATTTCCCGGGAAAGCCCCATGATGATTTCCAAGAGTTCCCGGCCGCTCTTATCGAGATTCGTTGACATGGTTGTGCCATACAACTATATGCGCTACTGTGTCAAGAAAAAAGGGATGCTCTAAATGCGTACGCAGAGCAAGGAGGCTATCCGGAGCCCCTGCTCAAGAAGATCGATCGGCGTGATTACCTAAGCACGCTTCTGCAGTCCATCCTGTATAAGGACATCGTCAAACGGTTCAAGATCAGG
>JAHJQP010000114.1 GCA_018819165.1 Pseudomonadota bacterium | reverse complement strand
TCCTCGACGTAGAGCTGGGCGGAAAAGGCCGCCGTCGCCCCGTCTCCGCAGGCCGTGACAACCTGGCGGAGGCGCTTGGCGATGCAGTCCCCGCAGGCGAAGATCCCCGGAACCGACGTCTGCATGTGCGCGTCCGTCGTGATGTAGCCGCCCGCATCGACATGGACCAGTTCCCGGAAGGGGGCCGTATTCGGAGTGAGGCCTACGAAGACGAAGATCCCGTTCACGGAAAGTGTGCTGAGGGCCCCCGTCTTGATGTCCTTCAGCCGGACCTCCTGGACCAGGTCGAGGCCGTCGATCGACTCGACGACGGAGTCCCAAGCGAAGGCGATCTTCTCGCTGGCGAAGGCCCGCTTCTGGAGGATCGCCGTGGCGCGGAGGCGGGCACGCCGGTGAATAACCGTCACCTTCTTCGCGAAGCGGGTGAGGTAGAGCGCCTCCTGGATGGCCGTGTCGCCCCCGCCGACGACCGCGACCTCCCGGTTTTTATAGAAGGGACCGTCGCAGGTGGCACAGAATGAGACGCCCTTGCCAATGAACCGCTCCTCGCCCGGCACGCCGAGACGCCGCCAGTTAGCCCCCGTGGCGATAATCACGGCGAGCGCCCCGTAGCGCATCTCGCCGGCGGCGATCTCCCAGCCGTCCCTGTCGCCCCACCGTTTCCCCGTCACCTCCGTCACGTCGCCGGAGGCGGTCTCCAGACCGAACTGGACAGCCTGCGCCTTAAAGCGCTCGGCAAGGTCAAAGCCGTTGATCCCCTCCGAAATCCCCGGGTAGTTCTCGATGAGGTCGGTGACGGTCACCTGGCTCACCGTCGAGTCGCCCGCGATCGCTAGCGTCCGGAGGTTCGCCCGGGCGGCGTACATCCCCGCGGTCAGGCCCGCCGGCCCGCCGCCGATGATCACGACATCATAGGGTGGATTGGAAACCGATGCTTCTGCCATGGTCGTCTGCTCCTTTCGTCCGTCTCTTTCCGGGGAATTTGCACTGCCGGCCAGCGAATCAACAATTCCACTGCGATTTTATTTAAACGACAAAGCAACCTTTTGTAAAGCGAATAATTTTGGGAGTCCTCGCTTCTTCTTGACAGGGCGCGGCGGATTTCCTATAGTGCCGCTGCTTCAACTTACGCTCATGATGATTTGCCAACAGGGAGAATACTTATGCCGGAAAATCCGCTGCATCTGCTCTTGCATCCGCGATCCATCGCCGTCGCCGGCGCGGGCAACAACCCGGCGAAAATGGGCACCCTGCAGGCCCTGTCCATCCTCAAGGACGGCTACCAGGGGAAATTCTACCCCATCCACCCCACGGAAAAGACCGTTTTGGGGCACAAGGCCTACGCCTCGCCCCTGGATCTCCCCGAGGCCCCGGACCTGGCCATGCTGGTCGTTCCGACATCCCAGGTCGCCCCTCTCCTCGAAGATTTCGCCAGAATCGGAACAAAGCGGGCGATCGTCGTCAGCGCCGGTTTTAAGGAGACCGGAGAGGAGGGACGGAAACTGGAGGAACGGCTCCGGGAGATCGCCAAAACCTACGGTATTCGTTTCTTGGGCCCCAACTGCATCGGGATCCTGAACACCGCGATTTCCCTGAACGTCACCATCTCAGAACTTGAGAAAAGGCCGGGCCGGCTCGGCATGGCATCCCAGAGCGGCACCTACGTGACCCAGACCTTAGCCTATCTCCGGGAACGGGGGATCCGCTTCAGCAAGGCGGTCAGTTGCGGAAACGAGGCCGACATCGATATCATCGACGTCCTGGAATACCTGGGCGAGGACGAACAGACGAAGGCGATCATTCTCTACATCGAGGGAATCCGCGACGGCCGGCGGTTCATCGAGACCGCCCAGCGGATCACGCCCCGCAAACCGGTCCTCGCCCAGTACGTCGGCGGATCGGCCGCCGGCGCCCGGGCGGGCTTCAGCCACACCGGCGCCCTGGCCGGTCCCGATTTTCTCTACGACGGCATCTTCCGCCAGGCCGGGATCATCCGTTGCCGCTCCATCGAAGAGCTCTACTCCCACGGGTGGGTCCACGCCACGCAGCCGCCCCTGCGCGGCAACCGGCTTGCCGTCGTCACCAACTCCGGGGGACCGGGAACGGCCATCTCCCATAACGCCGATCAGGGCGGAATGACTGTTCCTCGGTTCTCCGACGCCCTGCAGGCCGGAATCCGGCCGCTGATCCTGCCTCATGCCGCCAGCGCCAACCCGGTGGATCTCACCTTCCACCTGGACATGCGGGTCCTGGCGACGACCATCCCCCGGCTCATCATGGAAAGCGGCGAAGTGGACGGCCTCGTCCTCCACGGCGCAATGAATTCCGGCTTCATGAAGATGTTCTATTCCCACGTCAGCGAACTGATAGGCAATATTCCCCTGGAAACATTTCTCGAACAGGCGGCGATTGACATGTCCGACGCCGTATCGCTGCCCCGGAAATATCACCTTCCTCTGATCGTCTCCTCCTTCTTCGGCCGCGAGGACGATAACACTTCTCTCTATATGGACCACGACGTCCCCGTCTTCGACTCGCCGGAAAAGGCGGCGTGGGGGATGGTAACGCTCCTGCGGCACAAGGAGATCCGCGAGCGGAAACAGATTGTGAAACCGGTCCTCCCAGCGGAAAATCCCGAAGCCACACGGATCATCCGGACAGCGCTCGCCGCCGGGCAGAAGGCCCTCGACGAGCGCCAGGCGAAACAGGTCCTGGCCGCCTACGGCGTTCCCGTAACCCGCGAGGAGATCGCAACAACCGAGGACGAGGCCGTGAAAAATGCACGCAGAATCGGTTTTCCCGTCGCCGTCAAGTCCTGCGCCTGGGAGATCATGCACAAAAGCGGCAGGGGGCTCATCGCCCTGAATATCCAGACAGAAGAGGCCCTCCGGACGGCATTCCAAACGATCCGGGAAGTGGCCGGGCAGGAGATCCCGATCCTCGTCCAGGAGATGATCTCGGGCAGCCGCGAATTCGTCGCCGGGATGACCCGTTTCCCCGGTTTCGGCCCCTGCGTCCTGTTCGGCCTCGGCGGCGTCTTCACGGAGGCGCTCAAGGATACGTCATTTCGTTCGGCGCCGCTCAGCCGGACGGAGGCGGAGGAGATGCTCTTCGATATCCGGGCGAAAGAACTCTTAGGCGAGTTCCGCGACCTCCCCGCTGTGGATTGCACGGCCCTGGCCGGCATCCTTCAGGCTGTGGGCGCGATCGCCCTCATCCACTCCGATATCGCCGAGATTGACCTCAACCCCCTGATCATCGCAGGATCGAAGCCCATCGTCGCCGACGCCCTGTTCGTCTTTTAAAAAACCAAGGTGGAGTCGAATGATAGTTTTCCGTCAGATGGAAGTGGGCGATTACGCAGTTTTCGCTTATTTGATCGGTGATCCGGAAGCCGGTGAGGCGGCGGTGGTCGACCCGGCCGACGGTGTGGATCAACTCATCGCCGTTGCCGAAAAAAACCGTCTTAAAATCCGCTATATCTTGAACACCCACGGGCATGTGGACCATGTCATGGGAAACGCGGAAATGAAACAAAAGACAGGAGCAAAGATCATCATCCATGAAGACGAAGCCCCCTATCTCACAAAGATCGGAGACTTCTGGCTGGAAATGTTTCAGGCCCGGAAATCTCCTCCGGCAGACGAGCTGTTGGCGGACGGGGATATTTTCCGCGTGGGAAGGTACGAATGGAAGGTTATCCACACTCCGGGGCATACCCCCGGGGGTATCTGTCTTTACAACCTTGATCATGGCGTATGCCTGACCGGAGACACCCTGTTTGTCGGGTCCGTCGGCCGAACGGACGGACCAAAGGCTTCCTGGCCCCAGCTTTTTGATTCCATTGAAAGGAAGCTTCTCGTGCTTCCCGATAAGACCGAGATTTTCCCCGGGCACAACTATGGGATGTCCCCTACCTCAACCATCGGCCATGAACGGGTATTCAATCCCTTTTTGAACGGTTCTCTTCCGGCGGACATCTTATAGACATTCCTGCTTTTCGATATCGGCTGGGATTCCCCTGCAGAAGATTTTGAGTTTGGGGGCCTGCCTTAAAAAATACTTGACATAGGGGCGATTTCAGTGTATTAAAAACCACTAAAAATTATACAAAAGGAGGTTCGTATGAAATTGGACATCAAAGGATCGATGCCGAAGAAAATCGATGTAATGGAGCTCTTTGCCCGGGACGGAAT
>JAHJQP010000021.1 GCA_018819165.1 Pseudomonadota bacterium | reverse complement strand
AGCCCTCGACAGCGGCCGGATCGGGATAGCCTCCCAGTCCCTCGGGATCGCCCGGGCCTGCCTCCACGAGGCAATCCAATACGCCAAGACGCGCAAGCAGTTCGGGAAGAACATCGGCTCCTTCCAGGCGATACAGTGGATGATCGCCGACACCGCCGCGGAGATCGAAGCGGCCAACTGGCTCACCCTCTATGCCGCCGACCGGAAGGACCAGGGTATCCCCTTCACCAAGGAGGCGTCGATGGCGAAGCTCTTCGCCTCCGAGATGGCCAACCGCGCGGCCTACCGCGCCGTCCAGATTCACGGCGGCTACGGCTACATGAAGGAGTACAAGGTGGAGCGGCTCTACCGGGATGCCCGGGTCACCTCGATCTACGAGGGGACATCCGAGGTCCAGCGGATCGTTATTGCCAGGGAGGTCATGCAAGACTGATCCTATGTTGTTTTCATCTTCCTTCGATACAGGCAGAATAGCCATCATCGGGCCGGGCCGGCTGGGGACCGCTTTTGCCTACAAGTTTGGCCGCGACAACAAACGGGTGAGCGTCTACTACCATGACGCCGACGTCTGCAAGGCGATCAACCGGGAGCGCCTCAACCCGAAACACCTGACCGAGGACCTCGCCCGGCGCCTCGGCGGGATCGACAAGGTCCCCAGGCTCTCCCCGAAGGTCTATGCCACGAACAACCTGGAGCAGGTGGTAGAGAACAACGACTTCCTTTTCCTCTCCGTCACGATGGACCGGCTTCCGGAGATCCTGAATCAGATGAAGCCGATCCTGGAGAGGAAAAGTACGCGTACCTGCTTTATCTCGGCGATCAAGGGGCTGACTGCGAGCGAGATCAACAGCCTGCTCATCACCCCCTCCCGGCTCATCCGCAGCAACTTCTCCACCCTAAAGGACCGATTCGATGTGGTTTCCATCGGGGGGCCGTTCTTCGACGTGGATATCGCCCTGGGGAAGCCGGTCTGCCTCACCGTGGCGGGCGCTAAGGATGTCTGCCGGATCGTCCGGAACGAGATCATCGGTTCCAACCGGCGGGAGCTGACCTCATTCTACAATTTCGATGCCGTCGGGATCGAGATCTGCGGCGCCCTGAAGAACATCGCAGCCAACCTCAAGGGGGTGACGGACTGTCTCGACCTCGGCGACTCGATCCCGGGGACTATCTTTTCACGCTCCGGCGTGGAGGTGAGGTCACTCTCCCGTTTCCTCGGAGGGAGCTTTCAGGCCTTCCAGAGTCAGGCCGGAGTGGGAGACATGTATGTCACCTTCTCCTCGGATGCGAGCAAGAATCACCGCTACGGCCGCTTCTTCTACGAACTCTTCACCGGGAATTCAATCGAGACCCATCTGAAGGTCCTCCAGCGGATCGACGGGAAACCGGAAGGGCCGAACACCATCCTAAATGTCCACAAGTTCCTGGAAAAACGGAACATGTACAGCCCGATCTTCCGTTGCGCCTACAAGATCTTCAACGAGGAGCGCTCCCGGGAGGAGATCCGGGAGCAGATTCTCCAGGCGATGCAGTTCGACCGGCGGACGAATGAGTTCATCGGCCCGTTATCGCGCCTCCTCTACCGGCTTTTTCCAAACCTCTGGTACCGGCGCCACCGCGGCCTCCTGGCGAACCAGTAAATAAATTCTTGACATCTGTTTTTTGGGTGTGTTAGGGGAGTTCCAAAGTCTTTGGAGAGTTGAAACCGTGAAAATGGGTGCAGAAGCGATATCGTTGTTCTGGTGGTGGCAGACCTCGGAAGTCTGCCCGCATTAGCTCTCCGTAAAATGAGCCGTGGGCAGGGTGGAACCCTTCCCATGTCTCGGGGCGACCGTACATGAAGCCATGGGAAGTTTCCATGGCTTTTTTAGTTTTTGGAGGTTTCGTAGAATTGTTATAGTGGTGTTTGTCCTGAGCCGGTTGAAGGATCGAGCCATGACGTGTCATGTCACCCTTTGACAAGCCCGGGGCGACATGTATTTTCATAAATAAAGGAGGCAGATTATGGAACAGACGAAGGTCGTTTTGGCAGATCACGAGATTCCGAAGCAGTGGTACAACATCCAGGCGGACTTGCCCAAGCCCATGAGTCCGCCCCTCCATCCTGGGACGGGGAAGCCGGTCGGCCCGGGGGATCTGGCGCCGGTCTTCCCGATGAACCTCATCGAGCAGGAGGTGAGCCAGGAGCGGTGGATCGACATCCCCGGCGAGGTCCTCGAGAAGTACCTGATCTGGCGGCCGAGTCCCCTCTGCCGGGCGAGGAATTT
>JAHJQP010000113.1 GCA_018819165.1 Pseudomonadota bacterium | reverse complement strand
GCGATCGTGTCGGCCATTGCTGCTCCGAATTTCATGCATGGGGCATCCCCTTGGGTGGCGCACCGGCAATACTCTTTGCTAATTGAGTGGTGTTGAGTTATGAGGATTAAAAGAGGCAATGGTTTTACCCTGATTGAATTGATGATCGTGATCGCGATTATGGGGATTATGGCGACCATTGCCGTTCCCAGTTACCAGACCTTTATGGCCCAGAGACGACTCAATGGGGCGGCCAGGCAGGTTATGTCTGATCTCATGGCGGCAAGGATGAAGGCAGTCAGTCTTAACCAGAGGGTAAAGGTTTCCTTTAGTGATCATGTATATCAGATATGGAATGATGCAGATGGTAACAAAACCGTTGCCGACGATGAAGGTGATGATATTGAGAAGGACATCCATCCTGACTATTATGATGTAACCTTCATTGCATCGGCTAATCCGGTTTTCCAGCCGAGGGGAACGGCCAGTGGAGCGACGATTACCCTGACCAATTCGCGGGGATCAAGGTATGTTATAGTTGCTCTTACGGGGCGGGTAAGAATATCCGATACACCACCGTAAAGGATCGGCGGAAGGTGGGAAAGAGAATCAAAAAAGAGAAGCGGAAAGCTCCTGAAGGCTTTAATGAAAAGAGTGAGGACAAAAAGACGATGACGGTCTCCGGGTTGCGTAATAATAATGGCTTTACACTTGTCGAGATTATAGTCGCGATGGGCATCCTTACCATTGCCCTGCTGGGATTGGTTTCCGTGACCGTCATGGTAATCAAGAGTAATTCCTTCAGCAAAACAATGACAACTGCAACGACGCTGGCCAAGGATAAGATGGAGCAATTGAAAAATACCGGTTATGACAGTTTAGCGGGAGGTACGGACACGGTAGAATCAATTTATACGAGAACATGGACGGTGACGAGCAATTCCCCTGCCGCCGACATGAAAACGATTGAAGTTAAGGTTGAGTGGAACTGGCAGGGCGCAGTCCGCAACGTTACCCTCAGGAGCATTGTGGCCAAATAGTGATCGCTTTATGGAAAAGTGCGGTGTAATGGAAAAGTGCGGCGTAATTGACAACATGTCAGGGGCTCCAGGGCTTCCCGGCAGGGCGGGTGGCTTTTCACTGGTCGAACTGCTGATTGCCATGGCCGTCGGTTTGGTGGTTCTTGGCGCCATGTATAGCGTCTTTACTATTCAAAACAAGACCTTTGGCAACCAGGAAGTATTCGTGGAAATGCAGCAGAACGTGAGAGCCGGCATGGACATGATGGCCCGGGAGATTGGTATGGCGGGGTATAATCCTGCAGGTGTGAATTTTGCCGGCGTGACGGTGATTACTTCACAACTCCAGATACAGGCAGACCTGGATGGTAATGGCGCCATTGACTCTACCAGCCAGGAGAATGTTATATACATCTTTGACTCGACAAATAAGCAAATTACCAGATATATCGGCGCCGGGAATCAGGCTTTCGTCGAAAATGTTGATTCTTTTACTTTCGAATACCTCAAGGGTGACGGTACGGCGGCCACCACTGAGGATGTCCGCCGGATCAGGATCACGATAACGGGGAGAACTGCCAAACCGGATCCTGACTATACTGATCCGACATTTGGCGATAAATACCGGAGATATACCCTGACAAGTCAGGTGGCGCCGAGAAATCTTGCCTATTGAGAGCAAGGAGAGGAATTATGATGCATGCAAAACGATACACTAAGGTATCTATACCCCCCTTTGCAAAGGGGGGCCGGGGGGGATTTTCAGATGAAAAGGGCATGGTTCTCGTGGTCGGTCTTTTGCTGATCGTTGTTTTATCGCTGCTCGGGACTACTGCCGTGATGACGAGCACGACGGATATGAAAATCAGCGCCAATTATAAAACAAGCAATCAAGCCTTTTACGCGGCGGAAGCAGGGGTCGAAGAGGCAAGGGAACGGCTTAGAGGGTCAGACGCGGATGCAAATTATGCGGGTGATCCGGCCGCAAGTCCCAGTCTCAACTGGTCTGCCTACATCCTCACCGCAACTTCCTTGCCGCCATCAAGTCATCCGAGTCACATCAGCAGCTATCAGAATTACATTCCCATCATTGCCGGCTCTCATACCAATACCACCGTTACAGCCAACAGCCTCCAGACGAATATCTCTTATCTTGTCCAGATAAGGCATAAAAGAGAATATGAGGCTGAACGGGCCGGGCATACTACAGGTTCAACCCACTACTTCGATGGTGATGGAAGCACGGCAACCCACACCACCGCCTCACGGGGAAATATCATCTACTATGGTTATGGCAATCCCGCTACCCCCACAACGGCAGTTCAGTTTACCACGGGGGGCGCGACGGCCCATCAACCGGTGGAGATCATAACGGCATACGGAAGGAGCGGCAATAGTTCCAAGATAGTAGAGATCGAGGTAGTGCGCAACCCCGGTCCTGTGATAACGGCTGCTGTATATGCAAAGGGTGATGTTACCGGAAACGGTGGTTCTATGATAGTTGACGGAAACGATAACTGCGGCGGAGCTCCTGTTTTGCCTCCTGTTTATACGTTGAACCCATCAGTAACAAACCTGAACGGCACGCCCACCATGTTGGGGAATCCGCCCTCCCCGCAAGCGGGCCCCAAGAATATTGACATTAACGCTTACGTAAACGACTTAAAAGCTTCTGCCACAGTAACGATAACTGCTGATGACACAAGCGGTGCAAATTACGGGAGCAGCAGCAATTTTGTCACCTATTACTCTGACACGGCGAATCCTAACAATGTAGGAGGTTTGAAATTAAAAGTAACCGGTTACGGAACTCTCCTTGTAACGGGGGATCTAACACTGGTGGGAGGATTCAACTGGAACGGGCTTATTCTGGTTACAGGCACACTGACCCTCAGCGGCGGGGGCCCGAACAGCATAAATATAAGAGGGGCAGTACTGGCAAACCAGACCGTTGATATTAATGGTGGGTTAAATATAAAATATGACAGTTGCATGATAAAAAAGGCTTTGGAGGATGGGTCCTTGCAGATTGTTACTTGGAGGGAGGTTTATTGACCCCTTGCCTTGATCGTGTCTTCAATCTTATCTAAGATGGCATATATTTCGAGAAGTTCGTCTGTATAAATGTGGCCCACCCGATTCCCCAGAACCTTATCCCTGAAGCCAATCAGGTCATCGGAAAATTTGTAAAGCTCCTCGGTTGTCATCCGGCCTGCATCTTTTGCCCTCTCCTTGAGCAGAGAAAATTCCCTCATAAATCTGTCATCTTTCTTCCCTTCCACCGTGGTTGATGCGGTCTCCGTCGTCGTGCCGGTTTCTTCTTCAGTTTTGACAGGAACCGGTTCAGGTTCTACAGGAGAGACGGTTTCCCTATCTGATTTTTCAATCTTGCTGATGAGATCTTTCTCCATTCCCGCAATTCCACCCGCATAGTAAAAAAAAATCCACTTGCCTTCGGCCCAATACATGGGCGTTGACAACTGCCCGCCATTTTTCAGCCGAATGAGATAGGAGGCGCCGCCCCCAACGGGGACGAGAAACATGAGAAGGATGATCAGCGCTGAAATGGTTTTTTTCATGGTGACAGTTCCTTCTTTTGAAGAGGTCAAGGGTTGTGGCTCAGGGTAAATGAAAAGGGGATGATTGTCGAGCGATTTTTCGTCATCAAATTTCTTGACTTCAAATCCGTGTCGGGATAGGGTATCCGCCGAACTGCGAAGGGGAAAGGATGCTCGTCGGAGGGCTTCAGTGGGGAGCGAGAAGAAGTATTGTTCGATCTGTGCCTGGCGCGAGAACTGCCAGAAAAGGTTCAGTATCGTGACCGACGCATCGGGTTGCGTCCGCTGTCTGGAGTATTCGCGCGACCTTTCCATCAAGGACAGGGATATCGACGCGGACCAACAGGCCGACTGCGAAACGTAGGGATACCGACTTCCCATTCGCGGCCTATATCGTCAGGCTGCGGTGAAGAGAGAAGCTTGCACCTTCAGAAAAGGCCGAGAAAAGAGATAGTCCCGGTTTGGCGATAGCCGGGCGTTTTATTCAAGCAACGGGTTGGCCTTGCGGCCAACTTTTTTCATATGAAGGAACGGTGGTTCATGAAGAAGGTGCTGGTTGCGCTTCTGGAGAGGGCGATCAGGGCGGGTGTCGAGGCGGGGCTGCTTCCGGCGACGGCGCCCCCCTCCATCGAAGTGGAGTTGACGAAGGACCCCGGCCACGGGGATTACGCCTCCAACGTGGCCATGATCCTCGCCTCGCAGGTCAGAAAGAATCCCCGCGAGATCGCCGGGGTCCTTTTGCAGAGGATCGAGGATACGGAGGGGTTTCTTGAAAAGATCGAGATCGCCGGTCCCGGGTTCATGAATTTTTTCATCCGGGAAGGGGTATTAAACAGGTTCCTGGTGGACGTCGAAAGAGAGGGCGAGCGCTACGGTTCGTCGGATCTGGGAAAAGGCGGGCGCGTCCAGGTCGAGTTCGTCAGCGCCAATCCTACGGGGCCGCTGCATATCGGCCATGCCCGGGGCGCCGTGGTAGGGGATGTCATGGCAAATATCCTCGCGGCCGTCGGCTATCGTGTTTCCCGCGAATATTATATCAACGATACGGGAAACCAGATGAACAACCTGGGGCAATCGGTTTTTCTGCGTTACCGGGAACTCCTGGGCGAGAAGATAGAATTTCCTGAAGGGTGCTACCGGGGGGATTACATCAGAGATCTGGCCGCGGAGCTGCTGAAACGAGACGGGAAGCGCTATCTCGATATGGACGCAGAAGAGGTGATACGACTCTTCACCGATTACGCGGGAAGCGCCATCCTCGGGGGGATCAAGGAGGACCTCCGGGCCTTCGGCGTCGTTTTCGATCTCTACTTCAGCGAGCGGGAGCTCTACCGGGAGGATGGCGTGGGGATGCTCCTCCAGGCGCTCCAGGATAAGGGCTTCATCTATAGAGAAGGGGATGCCCTGTGGTTTAGGACCACCGCGTTCGGGGATGAGAAGGACCGGGTCGTGATCCGGCAGAATGGAGCACCGACCTACTTTGCCGCCGACATCGCCTACCACCGGAACAAGTTCCTGCGGGGGTTCGAGACGGTCATCGATATCTGGGGCGCCGACCACCACGGCTATATCCCCCGGATGTCTGCGGCTGTCCAGGCGCTGGGATATGAAAAGGAAGCCCTGAAGGTGATCCTGGTGCAGCTCGTCAATCTGTTGAGGGAAGGGAAACCCGTGGCGATGTCTACCCGGTCGGGCGAGTTCGTCACCCTCCGGGAGGTGGTCGATGAGGTGGGGAAGGATGCGGCTCGCTACAATTTTCTCATGAGACGTTCCGACAGCCACCTCGATTTCGATCTGGAATTGGCCAAGCGACAGTCGAATGAGAACCCCGTCTACTATGTCCAGTATGCCCATGCCCGGATCTGCAGCATCATCCGGATGGCTGCCGAACGGGGGATTGAGATGCCGGCTTTTGGTCAGGCGGATCCCGGCCTCCTGAAGCTGCCGGAGGAGATCGATCTCATTAAGACGATCACCCGCTTTCCTGAGGTGGTGGAGGGGGCGGCGCTAACACTGGAGCCCCATCGCCTGACCTTCTACCTGAACGATCTGGCGGCCGGCTTTCATAGTTATTACAACAAAAATAAAGTGATTTCCGATGATGGCGCCCTTACCGCGGCAAGGTTGTTTCTGGTCAAGTCGGTGCTCACGGTTCTGAAAAATGCCCTGAAAATGCTGGGTGTTTCCGCACCGGAAAAGATGTAGCAGGGTTTGCGGCCATGGCATCAAAAAACAGACGCATGTTCGAACTGAGGCTGGGCAAGCCGGGACTCATCCTGTTTATCTGCGGGATGTCCCTCCTGCTCTTTTCCATGTTCCTCCTCGGCATCGTCGTGGGAAAGCACATGGATGCCTATCCGGAGAGGTATTCTCCGGGTATTCCGGAACTGATCCGCGGCCGTCTGCTGGGTTCCGCTCCGAAGGCCGAGACGGTATCGCCGCAGTCGATGAAAGAGGGGGAAAAGAATGAACCGGACGGCGGAGATGAGAAGTTCGGTTTGACATTTTTTGACACCCTGGGAGGCAAAAAAGGAGGCACACCGGCGGGAATCCAGGCCGGCGCTGAGAAAAACCGGCCACCGGGAACTTCCGCAACACCGGCCGGTCCGGCGGAAAGTCCGGCGATGTCGGGAGCGTCGACATCAACCCCTGGCATAGCCTCAGGTAAGACGGCAGTGCCTGTTCCCGGAGGAGAAGAGGTCGGGAAGAAGCAGGGCCCCCCTGCAGAGGGCGCGCCGGCAGCGGAGACGGTGGTAAAAAAGTCGGCGATGCCCCCGGCTGAACCGCAGCCGGAGGAGGAGGCGACTCAGGGGAAGGGGCGTTATGAGATACAGGCGGGAGCTTACCGGGAGAGAAAGAAGGCCGAGCAGCTGGTGCAGAAAATCTCATCTCCTGGATTCTCGGCCCGGGTGGTGACGAAGGAACTCCCCGGCAAGGGGCGGTGGTTTCGCGTCATCGTGGGGGGGTTCGAGAGCCGGGCAAAGGCCCGCGAGGCGGCCGACAAGCTGGCCGGGAAGATCAGCGGGTTGAAATACGTGATCCGTCCCTCCGGCAGAAATGGCAGCGGAGATTGAAGATATTTTTGACCGGGAGCTGTTAACCCGCAATCACTGCCTTGCCGGCGGTAGTCGTTCCTTTTTAACGAGAGCAGCAGATGTTTGAGAGTCTTACGGATAAACTGGACGGGATCTTCAGGAAACTGAAGGGGCGGGGGAGTCTGGATGAAGAGAATATCCAGTCCGCCCTGAAGGAGATCCGCATGGCCCTCCTCGAGGCGGATGTGAATTTCCGCGTCGTCCGTGATTTCATCGAGGATATCCGGAAGAGGGCCGTTGGTCAGGAGGTTTTCGACAGCATCACCCCCGGACAGCAGGTGGTAAAGATTGTCCACGACCGCCTGACCGAACTGATGGGCGGCGTGAGCAGCCGGCTGAAATTCGGCAGCCGCTTCCCGGCGCCGATCATGCTGGTCGGCCTTCAGGGATGCGGTAAAACGACGACCGCGGTGAAGCTTGCCCGTCTTGTGGCTGCCCAGGGCAAGAGGGTCTATCTGGTCTCCGCGGACGTTTACCGGCCTGCCGCCATGGAACAGTTGAAAGTCCTTGGCGGGAAGATCGGCGCCGGGATCTTCGCTGCGGACGGCCTTCAGGATCCGATCGAGATTTGCGTGCAGGCAGTGGAGGAGGCGAGGCGAAACGGCTACGAGGTCATCGTTGTGGACACGGCGGGAAGGTTGGCCATCGATGCCCAGATGATGGATGAGCTCAAGAGGATCAAGGCGCAGATCAACCCTTCCGAGATTCTCTTTGTGGCAGATGCCATGACCGGTCAGGATGCGGTCAATGTGGCGGGCCGTTTCGACGAGCAGTTAGGGATCGACGGCGTGATCATGACCAAGATGGACGGCGACGCCCGCGGCGGTGCGGCGCTTTCGCTCAAGGCCGTCATCGGCAAGCCCATCAAGTTCGTCGGCGTCGGTGAAAAGATCGAGGCCCTGGAGATTTTCCACCCCGAGCGCATGGCCTCCCGTATCCTCGGTATGGGCGATGTTCTGACCCTTGTGGAGAAGGCCCGGGCAACCGTGGATGAGCGGGAAGCGCGGGACCTGGAGAAAAAGATCCGGAAGAATGAATTCACCCTCGACGATTTTCGGAACCAGCTGACGCAGATCCGCAAGATGGGATCCCTCCAGGACATCCTCGGTATGATTCCGGGGATGAAAAAGATGAAGGCCCTCAAGGAGATGACGCCGGATGAGGGCGAGCTGGTCAAAGTCACGGCGATCATCGATTCTATGACTGCAAAGGAGCGTCGCAACCACCTGATCATCGACGGCAGCCGGCGCAAGAGGATCGCCCGGGGCAGCGGGACACAGATTCAGGACGTCAACCGGCTGCTGAAGAATTATACGGAGATGAGAAAGATGATGAAGAGGATGACCAAAGGGGGAATAAAATCCCTCCGCAGGGGTAATTTCTTCTTTTAATAAAAAAAAGAATATGTTATATCTCTGTGTCTATGAAAAATATTTTTCAGGAGGTGATCGATAAAGAGGATGGCGGTAAAAATAAGATTGACACGGATAGGTGCAAAAGGCAAACCCAGCTACCGGGTGGTGGCGGCCGATTCTAAATCCCCAAGGGATGGAAAGTTCTTGGAAATTTTGGGAAATTACGATCCCAAGAAGAACCCCGCAGAGGTTATCCTGAAAGAGGATCGCGTTCGGGAGTGGCTTTCGAAGGGCGCCAAGCCGACGTTAACGGTATCTCAGCTGCTCGAAAAGAAGGGAATCAGGGGTTAACTTTTAGGAACTGTGGAGGTTGTGGCGATGAAAGAGTTGATCAAGTACATGGCCCAAGCTTTGGTGGATAAACCTGAGATGGTCGCGGTCTCTGAAATCGTAGGTGAGCAGACTTCCGTCATCGAACTGAGAGTTGCTAAAGAAGACCTGGGAAAAGTCATCGGCAAGCAGGGAAGAACGGCCAAGGCGATGAGAACCATCCTGAGTGCGGCGTCAACGAAGATTCGCAAACGGTCCGTTTTAGAAATCATTGAATGATTCCCCCATGGAGCTCCTTGAAATAGGTAGGATCGTACGCTTTCATGGTCTGGCAGGCCGCATGAAGGTCTTGTCGTATCTTGAATCGCCCGATGTGCTGCACGATCTTCCGGAGGTATTTGTCGGCCGAAGCGTTCAGGGGGCCATGCCCTTTCCGCTGGAGGCTGTGCAGAACGGGAAGGTTTTTTTCATTCTGAAGCTGAAAGGAATCGAGGACAGGGATGCGGCTGCAAAGCTTGTAGGATCTTCTGTCTGGATCTCTTCCGAAGGCAGAAAGAAACTCCCGGAGGGGGAGCATTACTGGGGGGAGATCATCGGGCTTCAGGTTGTTACGGAAGACGATCAGGTCCTCGGCCGGATTGAAGCCGTGTTCCCTACGGGGAGCAATGACGTCTATGTCTGCCGGGGAGGGGAAAGGGAGATCCTGCTGCCCGCCATCGTCGATGTGATCAGGAAAATCGATACGGAGCGTAGAGTAATGGTGGTCCGGCTGTTGGAAGGGCTTTAGGAATCATGATCCGTTTCGATATTCTGACCGTTTTCCCGGAGATGTTCGAGTCGCCCTGCAGTTGCAGCCTTCTGCAGAAGGCCCGGGACAAGGGGCTCATCTCAATTCAGCTGCACGATATCCGCAGCCAGGCAGAGGATAGACATCGGATGACCGACGATGCCCCCTATGGCGGGGGAGGAGGCATGGTCATGAAGGTCGATCCCATCGACCGCACCCTTCGGTCCGTCCCGCGGGTGGGTGAGGGGATTCCGATTATCCTGCTGACCCCCCAGGGTGAACGTTTCTGCCAGAAAATGGCGGAGGAACTGAGCCGGCATCCGCAGCTGATCCTCATCTGCGGCCATTACGAGGGGGTGGATGAACGGGTCAGGGCGCATCTGGTCAACCGCGAAATTTCCATCGGCGATTATATCCTGACGGGAGGCGAGCTGTCCGCCATGGTCTTGGTGGATGCAGTTTCCCGGCTGGTTCCGGGAGTGCTTGGAAATTGCAACTCCGCTGCGTTGGACTCCTTTTCCATGGGAGTTCTGGAATATCCCCACTACACGCGTCCCGCGGAGTATCGGGGATGGGAGGTTCCCGAGGTGCTCCTCTCAGGGAATCACCGGGAGATCGAGGCATGGCGCCGGAGAGAATCTCTCATCAGGACGCGGAATAGGCGGCCCGACCTGCTGGCGGGCGCGGTCCTGACGGAGCAAGAGAAAAGATGGCTTGCCGAAGAGGTGGAATAGCTATTTAAAAGGAATTAGAAATAGATAGAACGGGTTTAAGAAGGAGTTCAGGGTTATGAATGCCATAGAAATGCTGGAAAAAGAGCAGATGAGGGGAGATATCCCCGATTTCAGAACGGGCGATACCGTCAAGGTCTTTGTCCGGATCGTGGAAGGTCAGAAGCAGCGGATTCAGGCCTTTGAAGGGGTCGTTATCCGCCGGAGAAATGGGGACGTTCGGTCCAGTTTCACCGTCAGGAAAGTCTCGTACGGAATCGGCGTGGAAAAAACCTTTCCCCTTCATTCGCCCTCGATCGACCGGATCGAGGTAGTCACCCGGGGTAAGGTCAGGCGTTCCCGTCTGTACTATCTCAGGAGCCTGAGAGGCAAGCGGGCCCGGATCAAGGAGGCCGGAAAGTAGAACGTCTTCCGGCAGGGAAGTGATGCGCCGCAGGCAGGCGCAGGCGGCGGGGTGAGAGCGGCCCGGGGTATGAACAGCTTCGAGAGCAACGCCCGCGAGTGCGGCTATGGAAACATCGCCGGGATCGACGAGGCGGGCCGCGGTCCTCTGGCAGGCCCGGTGGTTGCCGCCGCCGTGATCCTGCCGCCCGATTATGAACACGCGGAAATAAGAGATTCCAAGAAACTTTCCCCGCGGCAAAGGGAAAGACTCTCCACGGTCATCCAGCGGGAGGCGGTTTCCATCGGCATCGGCGTCATTGAAGCGCCGGTGATCGACGCCGTAAACATCCTCCAGGCGACGCTTGCCGCCATGAAGGAAGCGGTCCTCGGTCTTTTTCCCCCTCCCGATTATCTTCTCATCGACGGTCTGCATCGGATTTCTCTGGCCGTCCCGCAGGAAGCCATCGTCCGCGGCGACGCACGCAGCGTCTCGATCGCGGCGGCGTCCATTGTGGCGAAGGTTTCGCGGGACCGGATCATGGAGATGTACCACCGTCAGTTTCCCCAGTACAATTTTCTCAGGAACAAGGGATACGGCACGCTTGAGCACCGGGAGGCGATCGTGAAATACGGCCGTTGCAAAATTCACCGCCATTCTTTCCGGGTTGCCGAAATCGACTATCTCCCGGTGAATGAAAAATTGGGGTTATGACGGGTCGAAAAAATCGTGGATACCGGCCATGTCGCTGACGGGAATACGGACGGGGAAAAGGGGCGAAGAGCTGGCCGCGGCATATCTCAAGGACGCGGGGTACCGGATCCTTGAACGCAATTTCCGTTGTCTCTTCGGAGAGATCGATATCGTGGCCGAGGAGGGGGAGACCCTGGTCTTTGTCGAGGTCAAGAGCAGGCGCTCCGGGACCTTCGGAGATCCGCAACTCGCCGTCGGACGTGAGAAACAGAAGAAGATTTCAAGGATATCCCTTCATTATCTGGCGGAAAGACGCCTGTGCCACCGCCCGGCGAGGTTTGATGTCGTGGCGGTCCGGCTGCTGCCGGCAGGCCACCGGATCGAGTTGATCCGGAACGCCTTTGAACTCTCCTTCGGTTAGCGGAAGCAGATGCCGGCGTGGAGTATCTCGCTGTTGCAGAAGCCCGTTTCCTGACCGTAGCCTAACACCCCACTCCTTACGCCTCGATGATGTTGCAGGCGTCCATCAGAAGTGCGTCAGCGGCGGTTTGCCGAGAGGATAGACGTTGAAGCCGATGTCGAAGCAGCGGCGGTGGTCCAGAAGGTTTCTCCCGTCAAAGATAAAGGCCGGCTTTTCCATGGTCTTAAAAATCTTCCGTAAATCAAGATGACGGTAGAGATCCCATTCGGTGAGGAGCGCGATGGCGTGGCAGCCCTCCGCCGCGCGGACGGGGTCTTCGACGTAGCTGACCCGGCCCGCCGCCCCGGCAAGGTCAATGCGGGCGTTTTTCAATGCCTTCGGATCGGAGACAACCACCTCGGCCCGCTCCACGAGGAGCCGCCGGGTAACGAAGATCGCGGGACTTTCCCTGGTGTCGCTCGTGTTCGCCTTGAAGGCGAAACCCCACAGACAGATCCTTTTCCCGGCCAGGGTATTGAACATGGCCCCCAGCATGTTCCGGATGAAGCGCTCCTGCTGGTAGTCGTTGATCTTCACGACGCTCTCCCAGTAATCCGCAACCTCCTCGAGTCCGTAATTCCGGCAGAGGTAGACGAGGTTGAGGATATCCTTCTTGAAGCAGGAACCGCCGAAGCCGATGCTGGCGTTGAGGAAATTGGCGCCGATCCGGCTGTCCATGCCGACGGCGCGTGCGACCTCGGTGACATCCGCCTCAGCCTTTTCACAGAGGGCGGAAACAGCATTGATCGAGGAGATCCTCTGGGCGAGGAAGGCATTGGCAACCAGCTTGGAGAGCTCGCTGCTCCAGATATTGGAGGTGATGATCTTCTCCCGCGGGACCCAGTTTGCGTAGATCTCCGCCAGTGTCTCCCTTGCTTTCAGTCCGCGCTCCGTTTCCCGTGAACCGATGAGGATGCGGTCCGGCTGTTCCAGGTCGTGGATGGCCGTTCCCTCGGCCAGGAACTCGGGATTGGAAAGGACGTCGAAAAAGACCCCGTTTGTACGGCTGTTCAGGATCCTTTCCATGGCGAGCGCGGTCTTGACGGGGAGGGTGCTCTTTTCGATGACTATCTTGGACGATTCCGAAAACGCGAGGATCTGCCGGGCGGTCTTTTCCCAGTACTGGAGGTCGGCCGCCATCCCTGCCCCGAGCCCGAAAGCCTTGGTCGGCGTGTTCACGCTGACGAAGATGATGTCGTTCTCCCGGATCCCCGCTTCGATGTCCGTGCTGAAGAAGAGATTCCGCCCGCGGGCTGAGGCAACCAGTTGATCCAGCCCCGGTTCGTAGATAGGCAGTTCGTCGGAATTCCAGGCCGCAATCCGCTCGGGGTCAATGTCCACCACGGTGACCCGGTAGCGAGGGCACTTGGAGGCGATCATGGCCATGGTGGGGCCGCCGACATAGCCGGCCCCGATGCAGAGAATCTTCTTTGCGGAAGTCATAGCGTCCTCGTAATCAAGGGAAGCCCCATCAGACCAACTTCCGGAAATAGGCGATGGTCTTCTCCAGCCCCTCGGCAAGGGGGACCCGGGGCTCCCAGCCGAGTTTTTCCCTAGCCAGAGCGATGTCCGGCCGCCGCTGTACCGGGTCGTCTTGCGGTAGCGGCAGGAAGACGATCCGCGAAGGGGAGTCCATTATCCGGATCAGGGTCTTCGCCAGTTCCAGAATCGTGAATTCCTGAGGGGCGCCGATGTTGACGGGACCCGTGAAGCCCTCCGGGGAGTTCATCATCCGGATCAGGCCTTCGACCAGATCGTCCACATAGCAGAAGGATCGGGTCTGGGCCCCGTCGCCGTAGATGGTGATC
>JAHJQP010000112.1 GCA_018819165.1 Pseudomonadota bacterium | reverse complement strand
GTCGTCCGGTGGGGCAGGCCAATCCCTATCCCGGGAGAGCTGGAAACGGATGCCTTCGAAACCCTCCGCCTGGAGATCGAAAAAAGGATGCGGGAAACCCAGGCTGAGGAGGACCTGAACAACTGGAAAACCAGCTCCCGGAAAAAGAGGGGCGCTGTTCCTAATTTTCCGTTTAGCGCAGGAGAAGATGCAGGGTCGAAAAAATGTCTTGAACGAGAAGGGGGCTGATTTTCAAAGATCTCTGATAAAGCTCTCGAAGTAGCGACGGTAAGGGAAACTGGGGAAAGCCGGATGGGATGCCGTGAAGATCTGTTGAGCATCTACGAAATCCTGAATGCCCATTTCGGCGATCTTCACTGGTGGCCTGCCGACGATCCCTTCGAGGTTATGGTCGGGGCGATTCTGACCCAGAACACAGCCTGGACGAACGTCGAGAAGGCGATTGCCGCACTCAAGGAGAGGCGGCTTCTCTCTCCCGGGGCACTGTCGCGGTTGGGTGAAGAAACCCTGGCCGGCATCATCCGGCCGTCCGGCTATTATCACATCAAGGCAAAACGGCTGAAGGCCTTCGTTCGATTTTTCCTGGATGAATACGAGGGGAGCGTGGAGGCGATGAGCGTAGGGGATATTCCTCTCCTCCGGGAAAAACTGCTCCGGGTCCCGGGCATCGGCCCGGAGACCGCCGACAGCATCCTGCTGTTTGCTTGTCAAAAACCTGTCTTCGTCAGCGATGCCTACACGCGCAGGATTCTCCGTCGCCATCGCCTGGTTTCTGAAGACGCGGATTACGACCAGATCCAGACCCTGTTCATGGCCAACCTCCCGCCCAATGTCTCCCTCTTCAACCAGTTCCATGCCCTGCTAGTGCAGACGGGAAAGATCTTCTGCAGAAAGACGCCGCAATGCGATCCCTGCCCGCTGGGAATCCTGCCGGCGGAAACGGTTTCCTTATGAGACCCGAAGAAGATATTCGCCATTGCGGGATCTCTCTTGTTATTTCGAAGCATTCCCTACGTCTTGAAGATTGCCGCGTCGGCCTCCTGCCTCCGCGCAATCAAGGAGAGGAGAGAGATGCAGGTCCCTTATGGGGAGACGGAGGGGGGCGCCCATGGAGCTGATCGCTCACGCCGGAGCCATCCATCTGCACTCCGCCTATTCCTTCGACGGCCGCGTCCCGATAAATGAAATCATCGCGGCCGCGCGACAAAACGGCATCGACTTCCTGCTGCTGACCGATCACGCGACGCTCCGGGCAAAAGACGAGGGGCTCGAAGGGTGGCATGACGGCGTCCTCGTCGTCGTCGGCGAGGAGATCGCGCCCCGTTTCAACCACTATCTGGCCTTTGGGCTTTCGGAACCGGTCTCGACCCTGAAGGACTCCCCGGATATCCCTCCGCAGGCCTATATCGACCGCGTGCAAAGCCAGGGGGGGATGGGCTTCATCGCCCACCCGGACCACGAGGGGGCCGCGTTGTTTCACGTGGAACATTACCCCTGGACCGACTGGACCGTCATCGGTTATACGGGCCTGGGGATCTGGGACTTCATGACGGACTGGCAGAGCAGCCTTTCCACCCATCTCCGGGCCATCCTGAGCTACGCCTTTCCCGCCTTTTTTCTCCGCGGCCCCTCCGCCAAAACCCTTGAACGCTGGGACCGCCTGACGCAGGAGCGCCGCGTCGTCGGGATCGGCGAGTTGGACAACCACGACAGCCTGAAACAGCTATTGGGGATCAATGTTTCCGTGTTCCCCTTCGCCAGGGTTTTCAGCCTCATCCGGACTCACGTTCTGACCGAAAGCCCTTTCTCCGGAAACATCCGGGCTGACATCGCCTTGCTCTTAGGAGCCCTGAAAAACGGCCGGGTGTATGTCTCACTCGACTATTTCCGGCCGGCAACCGGATTCTCCCTGATCCTGACGGAGGAGGGGAGAAGCGCCACGATGGGCGATGCATTCCCCTTGGCGCGCTCCGCAGAACTCACGATCCGCGTCCCCCACCAGGCGCGTATCCGCCTGATCAGAAACGGCGCCCTGTTCCGCGAGACAACCGGGACAACCCTTGCTGTTGCGATCATAGAACCAGGCGTCTATCGCGCCGAGGTCCATCTGAAGTTCCTCGGCCGGCGCCGCCCATGGATCTTTTCCAACCCCGTCTACGTGACCTCCCCGGCAAAGTGAAGCTCCCCCCGGGACACCGCTGCCGCAGCTGCGCCTTTCGCCATTTCCATCTTCCTCCTCCTGCAACCCCCGCTGCGGACATTCGCGCGCATTTGCTCCGCCACTGTACAATCACCGCCCACACCGCCCACATAGAGCTTGACACTTTTATCTTTCAAAATTATAATCAGCCGGAGATTTCGAAGAAAGAAAGTAAATAGCTCCCTGGTTGTTCTTGCTGGTCGCTCAGATTTTTTTAATCAAACCGAAACGTGACATCATCCTGATGCTTCAGGAAGGAGGAAAGAAATGGCAGACATCATGAAGGAAGGCCCGAAGAATCCCGTCAAGATCCAGGACAACACGTTCAGGGACGGCCACCAGTCCATTTACGCGACCCGTATGCGCACGGAAGACATGCTCCCCATCGCCGAACAGATGGATGAGATAGGCTTCTGGGCGATGGAGGTCTGGGGAGGCGCAACTTTCGACACGATGCACCGCTTTCTCGGCGAGGACCCCTGGGAAAGACCGAAAATCTTGAAAAAGTACATCAAAAAGACCCCCTTCTCGATGCTGCTCCGGGGTCAGAATCTGGTCGGCTACCGCAACTATGCCGACGACGTCGTTCGGGCCTTCGTGGATAAGGCCTGCGAGGTGGGCATCGACGTTTTCAGGGTCTTCGATGCCCTGAACGATCTGCGGAATTTCCAGACCTGCGTGGAGAGAATCAAGGCCAACGGAAAGCACTTCCAGGGAGCGATCTGTTATTCGCTGACGGAGCCCCGGCTCGGCGGCGACGTCTTCAACCTGGAGTACTTTCTGAAGAAGTTCAAGGCGCTCGAGGAGATGGGCGCCGACTCCCTCTGCATCAAGGACATGGCCGGCATTGTGTCGCCGTACGACATTTACGAGCTGATCAGCAAACTCAAGAAGGTAACCAAGCTTCCCGTGCATCTCCACACCCATTACACCAGCGGAATGGCCTCCATGGCCTACCTCAAGGCGATCGAGGCCGGCGTGGACATCGTGGACACCTGCCTGGCCCCTTACGCCCTTCGGACATCGATGCCCGCCATCGAACCCCTGGTCGTCACGCTGCAGGGGACGAAGCGGGACACCTGCCTGGATCTGCACAAACTCATCAAGCTGGGCGAGCACCTCGAAAAGATCGCCCCAAAATACCAGAAACACCTGGTTACGACCAAACTCTCGCTGATCGACGCGGGCGTGCTCGCGCACCAGGTCCCGGGCGGGATGATCTCCAATTTGGTCAGCCAGCTCAAGGAGATGAACGCCCTCGACCGTCTGGACGAGGTCCATCGGGAGATCCCGAGAACGAGAAAGGAGGCGGGGACGCCGCCACTGGTCACCCCGACTTCCCAGATCGTCGGCGTCCAGGCGGTCATGAACGTGGTCTCCGGACGCTACAAGATGGTCACCAATCAGTTCAAGGACCTCATGTACGGCCTCTACGGACAGACCCCGGCCCCGATCGACCCTGAGGTGCAGAAGATGGTTCTCAAGCACCATAAGCGCGGCCAGACTCCGATCACGGGAAGACCCGCCGATTATCTGCAGCCGGAACTGGAAGAAGACCGGAAGAAGATCGGCGATCTCGCCAGGACCGACGAGGACCTGCTGACTTACGCCCTCTACCCGGCGACCGGCGAGCAGTTCCTGAAGTGGAAATACGGTATCGAGCCCATGCCGGAAAGTG
>JAHJQP010000020.1 GCA_018819165.1 Pseudomonadota bacterium | reverse complement strand
TAATGTATTATGAGTGGAGATCGGAGTCAAGGATTTTACGCTATGGCAGACAGTCCTCTCCCCTTCCCCCTCCTTGAGTCCCGAGAGGTCGACCAAATCCATGTTGAATTCTGCTTTCCGCCGTGTTAGAAACCAAACTAAAGTAGTTTGGATCGATTTCATAAAGGGGGATGGATAATGAAAAATCTCTTCAAAGGGATGGTATTGCTGATATGTCTCATCGGAGCAGTTCAGCCTGTCGGGGCTAAGGATAAGGACGTGGTCGCCGTATTGCCTTTTGCCGTCCACAGTGCGGAAAACATAGATTACCTGCAGCAGGGGATCGGGGACATGCTTGCCTCGCGCATCTCCGTCAACGAGAAAATTGAAGTTGTCGGGAGGGACAGCGTCCTTGCCGCGCTGAAGGAAGTCGGGGGCGGGGGACTTTCCCTTTCCGACGTTTATGCCCTGGGACAGAAACTGAAAGCGGACTTTGTGGTCTGGGGAAGCATCACGAAGATCGGCAACAGTCTGAGCATCGACGGCAAGCTGGTCGATATCGCCTCCAACAAATCGGCCGTGGGGTTCGTTGCGCAGACCCAGAACATGGACGAGGTTATCCCAAAGATCAGCGACTTTGCCCAGCGGATCGCAATCCATATCACGGGGGAAGTCCCCCAGACCGCTCTCTCCTCGCCGACGTCCAAGGAGATTATCGTTTCCCGCCGGCCGGCGACGCCCCAAAGCACGCGCGAAGCGGAGATCATCTCCGGAATGAAGGGCAGCCGGAAGGGCACTTTCACCTCGACGATCAACCCCGATTTCATCAATGCCGAACAGCCTCTCAATCGGGAGACATTCTGGAAAAGCAAACAGTTTCCGAATGAATTCAGAGGTATGGACATAGGAGATGTCAACGGGGACGGTCTGAACGAAACCGTCATCATCGATCCCCACACCGTGTTTATCTACCAGAAAAAAGGGGGTGAGTTCAACCTGATCCAGCAGATCCCCGGAAAGTCCTACGACAACTACATCGGCGTTGACGTCGCCGATATCAATGGGAACGGCGTCAAGGAGATCATCGTTTCGAGCTATACCGGCCAGCAGGTCACATCTTTCATCATGGAATTCAAAGAAGGAAAATTCATCACGATCGCCTCCAGTCTTCCCTGGTTTCTGAGGGTCATCGACAATGCCTCCGGGACACCCCTTCTCCTTGGCCAGAGACGAGGCATGGAAAAAACCTTCGACACCCCGATTTACGAAATCGTCTGGCAGAACGGGGCTTACCGCGAGGGTCGGAAGATGAGGATCCCCCAGGGTCTCTCCGTCTACGGCCTGACTCTGGACAAACTCGGGGCGGGCGGAACGGAAAGGGTCATCGCGCTGGACGATTGGGACTACCTCCGCGTTTTCGAGCAGACGGACAAGCCCCTTTCCAAAGTCACCGTGATAGGCGGCAGCGATGAACTCGTCTGGAAGAGTGAAGAGGTCTTCGGCGGCAGCAACACCTATATCGAACCCATGAACAAGGGTGCAGACCAAAAGGCGGAGAATGCCAACGAAATCAGCTACATCAATCTGAGGATCCTCACCTACGATACGAATCAGGACGGCAAGCGGGAGATCATCATCGTGAAAAACTCCTCCTCTTCCGCGCGCCTGTTTCAGCACATCAAGCTCTTCAGCTCAGGTGAGGTCTATAATCTGGAGTGGGACGGGATGGGGATGGTCGAAAACTGGCGGACAAAAAAGATCAATGGCTATGTCGCAGATTATCAGTTCAAGGACATCGACAACGACGGGAAGAATGAGGTGGTTCTCGCCCTCGTCCTCACCGTGGGCGGAACCATTCGGGACAGGAGCGTGATCGTCGCCTACGACTTGAAGGGGCAATAGGGATTGACAATCGGGGAAAACTGTTATAATTGGTGCGCGCTTTCTCGAAGCCCAAAGGGCGCCCCGCAGGATCATGCGGCCAATGACCCTATTTTGCGGCGCCAGCGAACGCCCTGGCGGTGTAGCTCAGCCGGTTAGAGCATACGGCTCATATCCGTAGTGTCCGGGGTTCGATTCCCTGCACCGCCACCATACATAACAAAAGCTCGGTCCTGGCCGGGCTTTTGCGTATTCACGATGAGGCAACATGGAGGATCTGTTCAAACCAGTCTGGTGGGCAAGAAACCCCCACCTCCAGACCATCTTCGGCAGCCTGAGTCTGCGGGTCCGGGGGAAAAACGAGATGTCCGACGCGGCGCAGGAGATGATCGTTGATGGCGGCAACGGCGCTCGGCTCCTGGGCTACCTCTCCCGGCAGGCGTTGCGGCCGGCAAAGGGCATCATCATCCTCCTGCACGGATGGGAGGGCAGCGCCGACTCCACCTATATCCTCTCGACGGGGCGCTTCTTTTACCGCCGGGGATACGACATCTTCCGTCTGAACCTGAGGGACCACGGGAGTAGCCATCACCTCAACCGGGAACTTTTCCACGGCGCCCTGACGGAGGAAACCGCCCGGGCGGTGAGCCAAATTGCCCGTCTGCTCCCGAAGCGACCCTGTTATCTCATCGGGTTTTCACTGGGAGGAAATTTTACCCTCCGGATCGCCCTCCGTCAATCCTACTCCCCTATTCCCAATCTTCGGCAGGTATTCTGTATCAGTCCCGCTCTCGATCCCTATAAATCGACCCTTGCTATCGATGCCGGACTCCCTGTCTATCGCCATTATTTTATGACCAAGTGGAAACGCTCTCTCCGGGCAAAGCAGCTCTGTTTTCCCGACCTCTATCACTTTGACGAGATCCTTCATCACAAAACGTGCATGGGACTGACGGAGGCCATCATGCCCTATTACACGGAGTTCGGTCATTACCGCGACTATTTCCGGCTCTACACCCTGACGGGAAATTTTCTCGCCCCCCTCGCCATGCCGGTTGTGATCTTCGCCTCCGCAGATGATCCCGTCGTTCCTGTGGAAGATTACCGTCATCTTTCCGCAAACGGATTTCTTCAAATATCCCTCCAGAAACAAGGCGGGCACTGCGGATTTCTGGACCCCTTCCCCCGGGGGTGCTGGTATGAAAGGCGAATCGGCGAAACATTGGATAACCTGGAGGAAAGATGAGCATTCCGACCGCCGCTCCCGGACTCCTGACACGCCGGGAAGAATTTCTGGCACGGGTTATCGAAAGACTCGGAACGCATCCTTCCGATTTTCAGGAAACCATACAGCAGATCGCCGCCGCTCAAAAAACGGCTTTATTCCGCCGCGCGGCGGGGGTTCTGCTCCCGCTCGTCTTTCGCGAATCATCGCCGGAAAGGCTCTCTGACGAGGGAGAGTTTTATTTTCAGCTGATAAAACGCTCCCCGCATGTCCCGCAACCGGGTGATCTGAGTTTCCCCGGGGGCATGCTCCACCCCCTTGTGGACGATTTTCTGAGGCTTCTGCTCATCTACGGCCCCTTCCCCATCCTTCGCGGCGCGGCACGCAGATATGCAGCCACTCGAGACCGGGAAGCCTTCCGGATCATCACCCTTTTTCTGACGAACGCCCTGCGCGAATCCTGGGAAGAGATCCGGCTTTCCCCCTGCCACGTCTCGTTTCTCGGTCCTCTACCGACCTACAGCCTGACCCTTTTCCGGCGGACGATCTTTCCTCTTGCGGGCTTTATTGAAAACCCCGGCTTGCTCCGCCCGAATGACGAGGTCGAAAAGATCCTGAAAATACCCTTGACCTCCTTTTACCGGGATGAACTTATCGGCTGCTACGCCATCGAAGCTGCCGACCAGGCCGAACCAGGCGAACCGAAATCCCTTCAATTCCCGTGTCTCATCCACCGCGACGCCGGCGGCGGGGAGGAGATCCTCTGGGGGGCAACCTTCAACATCATCATCCGCTTTCTCGAGATAGTGATGGATTACCGCCTGCCGGAATGGAGGGAGGGTCGCGTCATCCGGAGAACACTGCACTCCGACTATCTGACCGGACGCCTCTCATCTTATGACTCATTCTTTTCTTGACAGAAAATGGCCATAGCGATTAGTATGCGGGCGTTTAAACAGGCACTTTCTCCTTCTCTCGACGAAGGTTCTCCTGATGAATTTTTAGTGCAAGATAACCCATGACCCAATCGGAATCACAAAGGGTTTGAAACTGATCCCGTTTCACACCTCATGCCTCACATTGATGATGACAGAAATGAATCCTGAGGTTTTTCGCGAATATGACGTACGGGGCATCGTGGATAAAGATCTGACCCCGGATTTTGTTTATCGCCTGGGCCGCGCCATCGGGACCTATGCCTTTCGTCAAGGGGTCCGAAAGATGACGCTGGGCAGGGATTGCCGCCTCAGTTCGGAGACCTATCATGAGGCCGTCGGAAGGGGCATCATGACCGCGGGGATCGATATGATCGACGTGGGCCTTTGCGCCACCCCCATGCTCTACTTCTCGATCCGCCATCTCCAGGCGGACGGTGGCGTGATGGTCACGGGAAGCCATAATCCTCCGGACTTTAACGGCTTCAAGATTTGCATCGGTCCCGACACGATATATGGGGAGGAGATCCAGCAACTGCGCAGGATCATCGAAGGTGCGGCCTACATCAGTGCCGGCGCCGGCTGTCTTGATCGGGTGGATATCGCGCGTGCCTATGAGGATTATCTTTTCCAGAACGTGGTCATCCACGAGGGCATGAAGGTTGCCGTCGACGGGGGGAACGGTGTGGGAGGGTTCTTCGCGCTACCCCTCCTGAAGCGTTTCGGTTGCCGGGTTGCGGACATCTATTGCGATCCTGACGGAAGGTTCCCCCACCATTTCCCCGATCCGACGATCCCGGAAAATCTCCGGGAGCTGATCCGTATCGTCCAAGATGAGAAAGCCGATGTCGGAATCGCCTATGATGGAGACGCGGACCGGATCGGGGTGATCACCGACCGGGGAGTGATCCTCTGGGGCGATGAGCTTCTCCTGCTTTTTTCCCGCTTTATCCTGAAGAGCAACCCCGGCGCCACCATCATCGGCGAGGTGAAATGCTCGCAGAAACTCTACGACGATATCGCGAAGAACGGTGGAAAGGCGATCATGTGGAAGGCGGGCCATTCCCTGATCAAGGGGAAGATGAAGGAGGAGAAGGCCCTCCTCGCGGGAGAGATGAGCGGCCACATTTTCTTTGCCGATCGGTATTTCGGCTATGATGATGCGATCTATGCCACCGTCCGCCTGCTGGAGATCCTCTCCGAATCGGGGAAGCGGCTGAGCGATCTCCTGGCCGACGTCCCCAAGACTTTTGCGACCCCCGAGATACGGGTGGATTGTCCGGACCGGATCAAGTTCGGCGTCGTCGAGGCCGTCCGGGATCACTTCCGCAAAACCCACGACATCATCACGATCGACGGCGTGCGGGTTTCTTTCGGCGACGGGTGGGGACTGCTGCGCGCCTCCAACACCCAGCCCGTCCTGGTGCTGCGCTTCGAGGCGGCCACGGAAGCCCGTCTCGCCTCCATCCGAAAGGAAATTGAAGAGGTCCTCAAGGGCATTCTGAAGTCATTCGACTGATTCCAGCACTCAGGGAAATGTCACCGTATCTCAAGCAAAGCCGGAGGTACGGTGATATTTCTGGTCGGGGCGGCAGGATTTGAACCTGCGACATCCTGCTCCCAAAGCAGGTGCGCTACCGGACTGCGCTACGCCCCGTTTTCCCTATCTCTTCTCTGAGCCTCTCCTTCAACTTTTCAAAGGCCTGGGCCCGATGGCTGATCCGGTTCTTGACCTCGGGAGAAAGTTCGGCCACGGTCAATCCCAACTCCGGCAGGGAAAAAACAGGATCGTATCCGAACCCTTCCCGGCCAATCGGCGCTTCCGCAATCCTTCCTTCCCAACGTCCCTCAAAGGTTTCATAATGCCCATCGGGCCGGTAGAGAACGAGAGCGCACCGAAAAGCAGCCTCCCTTTCTTCGGGGGGGACTCCCTTCATGTCTTTCAGCAGCTTCCTGATGTTCTTCTCATCATCCGCCCCGTTGCCGGCATACCGCGAGGAATAGATTCCGGGCGCCCCTTTCAGGGCCTTCACCTCCAGACCGGAATCGTCGGCAAGGACGTTCTCTCCCGTCAGTTCCGCAACAGTCCGCGCCTTTTTTAGCGCATTTTCCAGAAAGCTCTCTCCGTCTTCTACGATCTCAGGAATATCAGGGAAATCGTTCAAAGAAAGGAGTCTCATCCCGAGGTCCGCGAGCATGGCCCGGATCTCTTTTATCTTTCCCCTGTTCCGTGAGGCAAATACGATCTTTTTCAGTCCAGACTCCCGAGGATGTTCCGCTGTATTTTTGTCAGCCCGCCGCAAAAAATGTGAGGAGTGAGCACCCCTTCACGGCCCTTTCTGAAAATAGGCCTGCAGCCCCCTTACCAGCGCCTGGGCGACGGCCCGTTGCGTCTCTTCTTCGTTCAGGCTTTTCCGGTCTTCCGGATTGGTCGCAAAGCCGATCTCCACGACCAGCCCGGGAACATTAAGCCCGTCCAGAAGCGGGCAGGGTGCATCGCGCAGCCCGCGCCCCTTGCGGGGAAAAACCTTCTCGAGACTGGATTGGATCTGCTGCGCGAGTCTCACGGAATCGTTGAGGTGCTTGTTTTTTGCCATATCCTTAAGGATAGCGGCGGAGTCTCCGCCACCGGCAACGGTTTGCCTGAAACCAGGGAAATAGACCTCATAGCCGGTGGCCTTTTTCCCGAATCCGGCATTGACATGCAGGCTGATCAGGCAATCCGATTTGACCGTACCGACTGCGTTGATCCTCTCTGCAATAGTCATCTTCCTGTCGGCGTTACGGGTCAGCTGGATCTGCAGGTCCGCCGTTTTTCGCGCCTCCTGGCGGATCAATAGGGCAAGGTTCATGGTCAGGTCCTTCTCCCGGAGCTTATCCGACACCACCCCTGTATCCTCGCCTCCATGGGCGGGATCGATCAGGACGGTATGCCGATTCGGCTGAGCGGCCGCCGCCGTCATGGCAAAGAGGCAACACAGGATGATGGCCACAGGGAGAATCCAAAATTTCCGACGACATCCATTCATGAATTCCATTGATTCCTTTCCAATCAGATCATTCCACGGCAGGTGGTTCTTACAGCAAACGGTCTTTGGCTGTCAATTCTTATCATCGTAAAACCTCGCCCCTGCCGCTTCCATCTCATGGCCGCCAGAGTCTCTCCACGGAGATGACCTCCCGCACTTTCTTGACCGCCGTAATGACCTTGTTGAACTGATGGAGATCATTCACATTGACAGCGAAATCGCAGATAGCCTCGCCATCCTGTGAGATATTGATCTCCGCATGGGTGATGTTGACATCAACAGAAGTTATGGCGGAGCTGATATCAGCCAGGAGCCCCTTCTTGTCGTTGCCGATGATCCGCATCTGCACCGGATATTCCCTTTTTTCGCGGATCTCCCATTGGACATCGACCAGCCGGTCTGGGTCCATCTCCCGGATATGTGCGCAATTGGCCGTATGAACGGTAATCCCCCTGCCGCGCGAGATATACCCGGTGATCTCGTCCCCGGGTATGGGATCGCAGCACTTCCCGAACCGGACCATGATATCCTCGATCCCCGTCAACGACACGCCGACGGGCGCCGTTTCCGCACCCTTTTTCCTGGTCCTGGCGACCGTTGTTTCTTTCTTGGTTTCTTCCTCCGGCAGGAAATGATGGACGACATGCTTCGGAGACACCTTCCCGTAACCGACGCCAGCCATCAGATCGTCCAGGGAATCGATATGATATTCAGCGTAGATCTCGGCCATTTTCGAAGATTTGGCGATCTGTCCGAATTTCAGGTGATGTTTTTTGAACTCCTTTTCCAGGAGATCCCGGCCAAGGGCAAGGCTTCTCTTCCGCTCTTCGGTCTTGACCCAGTACCTGATTTTCGCAATCGCACGAGAGGTGACCACGAATTTCAGCCAGTCCTTGCTGGGATGGTGTCCCGCCTGGGTGATTATCTCTACCGTATCCCCATTCTTCAGCTGATACTTCAGAGGGACGATGCTCCGGTTTACCTTGGCGCCGATACATTGATTGCCGATATCCGTGTGGATACTGTAGGCAAAATCGATGGGCGTTGCCCCTTTCGGAAAGGACCTCACATCCCCGTTTGGCGTAAACACATAAACTTCCTCCGGGAAGAGGGCCACTTTGAGGTTGGACATGAACTCGCGCGGATTCTCGATCTCCTGCTGGGCGTCCAACAGATCTCGGAGCTTCTTGATCTGATCCCCATCATCGCTGGACAAAGCCCTGCCTTCCTTATAGCGCCAGTGGGCGGCGATTCCCTCTTCCGCCCACTCATGCATCGCCCGTGTCCGGATCTGGATCTCGAGACGTTCTCCGTACGGTCCGATCATCGTCGTATGGAGGGACTGGTAATGGTTGGCCTTCGGCATCGCAATGTAATCCTTGAACCTCCCGGGGACCGGCTTCCAGAGGGCGTGGACGATGCTCAGCGCTTCATAGCAGTCCTTCTCCTTGTCCGAGTCCAGAATGATCCGGAAGGCCGTCAGATCATAGACTTCGTCGAAATCTATGTGCTGCTCTTTCATCTTTTGATAGATGCTGTAAAAATGCTTCGCTCTTCCCTCGACCTCTCCCTTGAGCCCGAAACGATCCAGCTCCCGGCTAATGATCCCGTTGACCTCTTGCGTATATTCCTCCCGTTTTTCTTTCTTCTTCACCACCCGCCTGGCGAGATCGTTATAGGCCTCGAAATCGAGATAGCGGAAGGAGAGGTCCTCTAATTCCATCTTCATCCAGTTGATTCCCAGACGATTGGCCAGGGGGGCGTACAGTTCCAGGGACTCCTTGGAGATGTAGATCTGCCTCTCCGGCGACTGGAACTCGAGGGTCCTCATGTTGTGGATGCGATCCGCCAGACGCACGAGGAGGATGCGGATGTCGGAGGACATGGCTAAGATCATCTTCCGGAAATTTTCCGCCTGTCTTTCCTCCTGATTGCCGAGGGTGATCTTGCTGATCTTTGTCAGCCCGTCGACGAGAAACGCCACATCCTTTCCGAAGGCATCCTCGATCTGCTCCGGCGTGGCTAGGGTATTCTCCAACGTGTCGTGGAGGAGGCCGGTCACGAGCGTCGCCGCATCGAGTTTCATTTGGGCCAGGATTCCGCAGACCTCCATGGGATGGGTCAGATAGGGTTCGCCGGAGAGACGGATCTGCTCCTGATGAACGGAGGCGGAAAAGATGTATGCTTTTTCGATCATCTCCAGTTCGGAGGGTAAGAGATATGACTGGACCTTATCCAGGATGTCGTTTATGCGGAGCATGGGGGCTACAGTCCTTCAAGGTGTAAGGAGTAAAGAGCAAGGAGGGTTTCACGCTTTACACCTCACTCTTCACACCTCACATTTTTCGCTGATGCGCTCCATAAGAAACGCCTCGACTTCGGAAACCGTAAGGGTCTTGACCTCTCCGGATCGCCGGTATCTGATTTCCACCTTCCCTTCGGACAGTTTCTTGGGACCGATCGTCACCCGGAAGGGGATGCCGATGAGGTCGGCATCCTTGAATTTGACGCCCGCCCGTTCGTCGCGGTCATCAAGAAGGACGTCCACCCCTTTTTCCACTAAGGAGAGGTAGATTTTTTCCGCCGTCTCCAACAGCGGTTTCTCATTCACATTCACCGGGGTGATGATGACCGGATAGGGGGCGAGCGGCAGAGGCCAGACGATCCCGTCGGCGTCATGGTTCTGTTCGATGGCGGCGGCGACTGTTCGGCCGATGCCGATGCCGTAACAACCCATCACCATGGTCTGCTCCCGGCCGTTCCGATCGAGATAGAGAGCCTTCATGGCTTTGCTGTATTTTGTTCCCAGTTTGAATACATGCCCGACCTCGATCCCGCGGGCGAAGCTGATCTTCCCCCCACAGCGGGGACAGGGATCGCTCCGGCGGATCACGCACAGATCGGCATAATTTTCAACCTTAAAATCCCTTCCCGGATTTACATGGCTAAGATGATAATCCTCCCGATTTGCTCCCATGACGACGGCGCTCGCTCCGATGAGCGAATAATCGGCGATGATCCTGGCCTTGATGCCGATTGCGCCTGCAAAACCTCGGGGGGAACGGGTCACCTTGAAAATCATGTCATCCGAGGCGAGTTCCAGGGCATCACAACCCAGATAGTTCCGGACCTTAACCTCGTTTACCTCGCGATCCCCGCGGATCAGTACGGCCACGGGCTCTCCGTCCGCAGCGAAGATCAGGGTCTTGACAACCTCTTCCGGTCGGACATGGAGGTAACCGCAGACCTCTTCAATCGTCTGCACCCCCGGGGTGTGCACCTCCTCAAGGAGAAGAGCCGATCCCGCCGGCAATTCCGCCTCGGGTTTCGCGAGCTCGGCCTTCTCCAGATTGGCCGCGTACTGACAGGCGTTGCAGAAGCAGATCGCGTCCTCTCCTGAATCGGCCATCACCATGAATTCGTGGGAATAACTCCCGCCGATGCTCCCCGAATCCGCCTCCACCGGCCGAAAGTTCAGACCGCAGCGCGTAAAAATCCGGTTGTAGGCGTCGAACATCTTCCGGTAACTGACCTCGGCGCCCGCCTCATCCGGATCGAAACTGTAGGCGTCCTTCATCCCGAATTCCCGGCAGCGCATCACCCCGAACCGGGGCCGGATCTCATCGCGAAACTTCGTCTGGATCTGGTAGAGATTTCTCGGGAGCTGCCGGTACGTTTTGATCTCGTTGCGGACCAGATCGGTGATCACCTCCTCGTGCGTCGGCCCGAGACAGTATTCACGGTCATGGCGATCGCGGAGGCGGAGCAGCTCCTTGCCGTAATGGATCCACCGGCCCGATTCCTGCCAGAGCTCGGCGGGCTGAACCATAGGCAGGAATACCTCCTGGGCCCCTGCCCGGTTCATCTCTTCCCGGACAATCTGCTCGACCTTGCGGATCACCCGGTAACCCAGGGGAAGATAGGAATAGATTCCGCTGGTCAGTTTTCTCATCATTCCTGCCCGGATCATCAGCTGATGACTGACAAGTTCCGCATCGGAAGGGACCTCCCTTCCCGTGGGCAGGAACAGCTCCGAATAACGCATGCAACCTCCTTGTTGCCGTTTAGGGACAGCGCCCCTATTTTTTAGAGAAAAATAGGGGCGCTGTCCCCTTATTCCGCGGCCATCTTCGCGATCTCGGCCATCAGCACCGGGACAAATTCCTCCTCGCGGATCTTCCGGACGACCTTGCCCTTCTTAAAGAGGATTCCCGACCCCCTTCCCCCGGCAATACCGATATCCGCTTCGGCAGCCTCTCCCGGACCGTTGACGACGCACCCCATGAGGGCGATCTTCAGGGGGCTCTTCATCCCCTTCAATTCACCTTCCACCCTCTGGGCCAGTTTGGCAAGATCGATCTCGCAACGCCCGCAGGTCGGACAGGCGATAATATCCGGCCCGACATTCCTGATATTGAGGGCCCGGAGGATACCGTAGGCCACCCCGATCTCCTGAACGGGATGGCCCGTGACGGAAACGCGGATGGTGTCGCCTATCCCGTCATACAGGAGCGTCCCGATGCCGATGGCCGATTTAATGGCCGCCTGGACGAGCGTTCCGGCCTCCGTGACGCCAAGATGGAGAGGATAGTCCGTCTTCCCGGCAGCGAGCCGGTAGGCCTCTATCGTGGTCGCCACAGCAGAGGATTTCAGGGAGAGTTTGATGGCGTCAAAGTCCATCTCTTCAAGGAGACGGATATTCTTCAGGGCGCTCTCCACGAGGGCCTCGGCTGTCGCTCCCCCATGGCGGATAAAGATCTCCTTCTCGAGGGATCCGGCATTGATTCCTATCCGGATGACCTTGCCGTTTGCCCTGGCCATCCTCACGATTTCCCGGATTCCATCCGGGGAGATATTGCCGGGATTGATCCGGATGCCGTCCGCCCCGTGATTCATCGCCAGCAGGGCCAGTTGATGACGGAAATGGATATCGGCAATCAGGGGGATGCGGATGAGGGATCTGATCTCCCGGATAGCGGCGGCGGCCGCTTCATCGGGAACGGCCACCCGGACGATTTCACAGCCGGCCTCCTCCAGCTCCCGGATCTGCTCGACCGTGGCCCGGACGTCCCGCGTGTCGGAGGAGGTCATGGACTGGACCACTACCGGCGCCTCGCCGCCGATCTGCACGCCGCCGACAAAAACCGGCCTTGTTTTTCTTCTATGGATAAGCGAACTCAAAAAAATACCCCCGCTCTCCCAAAATGCCGCAAATTCGTTAACCCTCTTCCAAAGACCCTACCGGCCACACCAGCAGTAGAGGCAGAGCTGCTCCTCGGGCAGACCGATGGCCGCAATCATCTCCTCGATATGGATATATTTAAGGGAGGTGACGTTCAGATCCCGCCGGATCCATTCGACCATACTCCGGTATCGGGCCGTACGATGGTCGAGATATTCCTCGAGGCTCTCCGTTGTCTCTCCTTCCAGGGCGCGTATCGCGCGGTGGGTGGCCAGTTCGGCGGCGGATCTTGTGGAAGAGGCAAAGCGGCAGGGAAACATCAGAGGCGGACAGGCCGGGCGGACATGAATCTCTTTCGCCCCGTTGTCCCACAGTTTCCGGATGGTGTAATTCTTCATCTGCGTTCCCCGGACGATCGAATCGTCGCAGACCACCATCCGGCTGCCCTGGATTACGTCACGGACGGCATTGAGCTTCATGGTCGCAACAATATCCCGGATGTCCTGGGAAGGGGGCGTATAGCTTCTTCCGTAACCAGGCGTATATTTTACCAGGGGTCGGCGGTAGGGAAGTCCGGACTCCATTGCATAGCCGATGGCATGGCCGACGCCCGAATCAGGGAGGCCAGTCACGAAGTCCGCCTCCACTTCATCGCCACTGGCCATGGCCTGTCCGCACCTCTCCCTGGCCTTTTCGACACTGATCCCTTCATAAACCGACGCGGGGTCTCCTGTGTAGATCCAAAGGAAAGCGCAGACGTGCCTTTCATTGCCGGCCGGATGCTCGTCGCGGATTCCATTGCCGTCTAAGCGAACGATCTCGCCTGGTCCAAGCGAGCGGATCTGTTCGTAACCGAGATTGGGAAAGGAACTCGATTCGGTCGCCGCAGCAAATCCCGGGGGTGGGCTATCAGACCGTATATTTCTTCCGATGGACAGGGGAAATCGCCCATACCTGTCCCGGGCTGCGTAGAGGCCTTCCGTCGTCATCAAAAGCAGACAGACAGATCCCTCAATGGCGTTCTGCATCCTGACGATTCCATCGACGATGTCGTCGCCCCGGTTGATCAACTTGGCGACGAGTTCCACGCTGTTGACGCCCCCGCCCGCCATCTCGCTGAACGATGCCCCCTCGCGGAGGAGATTGAGGGTCAGTTGATCCTTGTTGGTGATGAGCCCGGTTGCGGCCAGGGCATAGGTCCCGAACTTCGAACGGATGATCAGGGGCTGCGGGGATTCGTCATCGATAGCGCCGATGCCCATGGCGCCCTGCATCCCTTTGTAATCGTCGGCGAAGCGGGACTTGAACTGGGCCTGGCTGATGCTGTGGATCGTGTTGTAAAAACCGCTTGCCCCCAAAACTGCCAGTCCCGCACTCTCAGTCCCTAAATGGGAATGGTAATCCGTTCCGTAAAAGAGGGTCTTCGCACAATCATCTGATACTACGCCGAATATGCCGCCCATATCATCCGCCCGGTTATGCGTTGGAATTTAAAAGTGGAAAGGAAAGCCTGCGTGCGCGAGTATCCGCCACTCCGCCCGTCGTCAGGACAATTTCCGGAGGGCCTCCCTGATCCGATCCACCCCTTTCTCAATCTGTTCCATAGAAGTGGCATAAGAGATGCGGATGTGATCGTCATGACCGAAATCCCCGCCCGGGACGAGGGCCACATTGGATTCGTCCAGCAGATAAGCCGCCATCTCGGCCGAATTGGTGATGATTCTCCCCTCGAGCAAACGGCCGTAGAAAGAAGAAACGTTGGGAAAGACGTAGAAGGCCCCCACCGGTTTCAGGCAGGCGACACCGGGGATGGCATTCAGTTTCGCCACGATGACATCGCGCCGCTTCTGAAATTCGCGCACCATCATCGGCAAACTCTCCTGAGAACCGTTGAGAGCCTCGACGGCCGCTTTCTGGGCGATAGAGGTAGGGTTGGAGGTGTTCTGACTCTGATACTTCGTCATGGCAGCGATGATCTCCTCATCTCCTGCCGCATAGCCGATTCTCCAGCCCGTCATTGCATAGGTCTTTGAGACGCCGTTTACGACGATTGAGATCCGCTTCAGCTCTTCGCCGAGCGAGGCCATCGTATAGAACGGGCTGGCATCGTCGTAGATGATCTTCTCATAGATGTCGTCCGAGATCACCATGATTCCCCTGCGAATGATAACCTCTGCCAGGGCTTCCAGTTCCTCCCGGCTGTATGAAACGCCGGCCGGGTTGGAGGGATAGCTGATGATGATCGCCCTGGTTCTGGGCGTGATGGCCGCCTCCAACTGCGACGGCTGGAGCTTGAAACCGTCTTCGATGTTCGTCTTGATGACCACCGGTTTCGCCCCGGTCAGGTAAACGATGTCGGTGTATGATACCCAGTAGGGTGAAGGAATCAGGACCTCATCTCCCTCTTCGAACAGGACCTGGGCGACATTGAAGAGCGAGTGCTTCGCCCCGCAGGAGATGACCACCTCCGAACGCTTGTAGGCAAGCTGGTTGTCCCGCTGAAGTTTGGCGATCACCGCATCCTTGAGCTCATCCGTACCGCCCACGGGGGTGTATTTCGTAAACCCTGCCTCGATGGCACGGATGGCGGCATCCTTGATGTTCCGGGGCGTATCAAAATCCGGTTCGCCGGCGCCGAAGCCGATGATGTCCCTGCCCGCCGCCTTCAGGGCGTTGGCCTTGGCCTGAATGGTCAGGGTAGGCGACGGTTTGATAAGCGAAATCCTGGCTGCGAGTTTCATGGTATCTCCTTTATGGATGGATGAAATTTTTCCTGCAGTTTCTGATTAACGATCTCCGGCACAAGTCCCTTGACGGAACCGCCAAGACTGGCCGCCTCATTGATGATTGTCGAACTGGTATAAAACCATCTGTAGCCGGTCATAAGAAAGACGGTCTCGATCTCCCTATTCAATTTCCGATTGATCAGGGCGAGCTGAAATTCGTACTCGAAATCGGAAAGGGCGCGGAGACCCCGGACAATCACGTTCGCCCCCTCCCTTTTAGCATATTCCACCAGGAGTCCGTGGTAAGTGTCGACGCGGACATTCTTACAGCCCCTGATCACTCCCTGGATCATCTCCAGTCTTTCTGCTACGGAAAAGACCGATTTCTTGTTCGGATTGAAGGCGATGAGAACGATCAGTTCATCAAACATCCGGAGAGCCCGTTTGATGATGTCCACATGACCATTGGTGATCGGATCGAAAGAACCGGGATATACCGCTATTTTTTTCATGAGCTTTATTCCTCTCCGCGTTTTTTGAGGAAAGACAACATCGTGTCACCGTACCGTCTCTGATCAGTTACCGCCATTGCTCGTACGTACGATTCTTCCAATGCTTCTCTCACCGAATGCTGGATCACGACGATGCCGTTCTCGGCCAAAACATCCCCCCCCTCCAGCCACCCCAGAGTTTCCTTAAGATAAGCGGTTTCATAGGGTGGATCGGCAAAGATGATTTCGAACCGATCACCCCTTTTTGCAAGACGCCCCAGTCCCATTGCCGCATCTGCGGCGATGACTTCCCCCTTCCCGGCGAACCCAAGCAGAGAGATGTTCGTCCGGATCGCATCGGCCAGGCGGATATCCTTTTCCACAAATACCGCAAAACGCGCCCCCCTGCTCAGGGCCTCCAGCCCGACATTGCCGCTGCCTGCAAAAAGATCGAGGAATGCTCCCCCCGTGACAGGCGAGATAATACCAAACAGCGATTCTTTGATCCTCTCGGCGGTGGGCCGGATGCGGCATCCCTTGAGAAGGCGGATCGTCCTTCCTCTTGCTTCCCCCCCGCTGATCCTCATAGATATCTGCTGATCAGGATTTCGGCAATCTGGACGGCGTTCAAGGCAGCGCCCTTTCGGATATTATCCGCGACCACCCACATGTTGATGCCGTTAGGGATGGATTCGTCTTCCCTGATCCTTCCAACCAGGGTCTCATCGGTTCCGGCGGCGTCTATCGCCAGCGGATACTGGTTTTCCCGGGGGTTATCGACCACCCTGACCCCTGGCGCCTCCTCTAAAAGCCTCCGGACCTCCGCCGCGGTGATTTTCTTCTCCGTTTCAATGTTGACGGACTCGGAATGACCGTAGAAAACGGGCACCCGCACCGTCGTCGCAGTAACCGCAATGCCGGGATCGTTCATGATCTTCCTGGTCTCATTGACCATCTTCATCTCTTCCTTCGTATAGCCGTTTTCCAGGAAAATGTCGATGTGGGGAAGGCAGTTGAAGGCGATGCGGTGCGGATAGACCTTGATTTCCGGCTCCTGGGCGTTAAGGAGGGCCCGGGTCTGCAGGGAAAGCTCTTCGATCGCCCTTTTCCCCGTTCCGGAAACGGCCTGGTACGTGGAGACCACAATCCGTTTTATCCTCACCGCATCGTGGATCGGTTTCAGGGCGACGACCATCTGAATGGTGGAACAGTTCGGATTGGCGATAATTCCCCGGTTCTTGTAAAGCGCAATCGCCTCCGGATTCACTTCCGGCACGACCAGCGGTATTTCCGGCACCATCCGGAAAGCGCTCGTGTTGTCGATGACCACGCACCCGGCCCTGGCGGCAATGGGTGCGAACTTCTCGCTGATGCTCCCGCCCGCCGAGAAAAGGCCGATTTCGATCCCCGGGAAGGAATTTTCGGTGAGTACTTCCACCGGCAGGGGCTTCCCCCGGAATGATAATTCTTTCCCAAGAGATCTTTCCGACGCGAGAAGCGTCAGCTTCCCCACCGGAAACCGGCGCTCTTCGAGAATCCTGATCATCTCATTGCCAACGGCGCCCGTGGCTCCCACAACGGCCACATGGTAGTTTTTCATGCTACACTCTCCGATATCCATTATTCTTCGATTTTCCAAAGCAGTCCGTATCTCTCACCCGCGGCGCTGCTTACAGCAGATGATCCTGATACTGAGACTTCTTTGTCCTGATATCCGTCAAGCACTTACGGCCCAACTTGAAAAGCGCCCACGCCGGACCGGAAAAACCATAGCCGAATGCGAATGTGAACAACATGATCTGAGGTTCCGCCACGACGATCACAAGGATCACGATGATCATGACAAAGGACATAAAAGGCTTGCGTGAGAAAAAATTAAGGTTCTTGAAGCTGTAATACTTGATGCTGCTGACCATGAAGAGCGACAGGACGATCACGGCGAACATGATCGACAGATCCGAAAAGCGCCCGTCGCCTCCGAGGTAGTAATACAGCAGAACGCCGGTGGCCACCGCCGCAGCGCCTCCGGGTATGGGCAGGCCGTTGAATACACGGCTGTCGATGATCCCGACCTGGACATTGAACCTGGCGAGGCGGAGCGCCCCGCAGGCCACGAAGAGGAATGCCGCCAGCCACCCCCATTTTCCGTAGGAAATCAGCGACCAGCTGTAGACGAGCAGAGCCGGAGCCACGCCGAATGTGACCAGATCGCAAAGCGAGTCATATTCACCGCCGAATTTGCTTGTCGTATGGGTCATCCGGGCAATTCGTCCGTCCAGGCCGTCCAGAATGACGGCGATGAGAATCGAGACTGCCGCAATTTCATACAAACCCTTCATGGCGGCGATGATGGAGTAGAATCCACAGAACAGATTGGCTGTTGTAAAAAGATTCGGCAGGACATAGATCCCCATTTTCATGCGGTCCCGCCTGAACGAGGTTACCTTTTTCATGTCAACTCTCCTATGGGCGTCTCGCCCGCCCTGACCTTATCCCCCACCCTGACGAGGATAGTCGAGCCGAGCGGCAGAAATACTTCGACCCGTGAACCGAAACGGATCAGACCGAACCGTTCCCCTTTTTGAACCTGCATGCCCTCCTTCAGCCAGCAGACGATTCTTCGCGCGATCAACCCGGCGATCTGGACCGTTATGATCTCCCGCCCGTCCGCCGTCCGGATCAGAACGGTGTTCCTCTCATTGAGTTCCGAGGCCTTGTCCAGATTTGCCGATAGGAACTTCCCCGCCCGATACCGGATGGAAAAGACCTCTCCGGAGCAGGGAGTCCTGTTGACGTGAACATTGAATACATTCATGAAGACACTGATCTTCTCAAAGGAAAAGCCGGGCAACTCATCGCTCGTCGTCTCTTCGACCCGGATCACCTTGCCGTCCGCGGGAGAAATGACCAGACGCTGACCCTCGGGGGTCTTTCTCTCGGGATTGCGGAAGAACCAGATGACGAACAGGGTAAGCAGCAGCAGCAAGGCAAAGAGCCGCGTGAATCCGGCAAAGAAAGCGCCGAGGGTAACCGCCCCCAGGGGGATGATGAACGGAAATCCCTCCCTGACGATCATGCTGCTATGATTTGTCCCGTGAGGCAAATGCCCTCCTCCTCAACAATGCCGTATTGGCCGTGATAAAACCAACCGGAGACGCTAAGCCTGGCGATACTTCTCGAGAATGGCATAAATCATCTCCTTACCGAGCAGTTTTTTCTTCTGCAGGATCTTTTTTCTGACCTCTTCCTCCGAGGTCAGGTGGATCCGCTTATTGAATTCCGCCAGCGTCTCTTCATACTGCCGGTGTTCCTCTACATATCTACGGAGCTCCCCATCCTCATGAATATGACGTGCAATCAGGGCTTCTTCCCTTTTTTCCATAATGATCAAACCTGTCTGTGAATTGAACTTATCTCAATATTATCAGAAAGTCAACCGTCGCCTTAAGGCCGGAGCGGCGCTGCGCCTGCAACCCGGTGTTTTATTTCCGCCTCGGAAAGCCGGAGGTATCTCGGCGTAAAGGTCAAAGGATCGAGGCGATCGCCGTTTCGATACCGTCTCAGACCGATCAGACCGACAGCAGACGCCCGTAGATTGTGCAGCCGGCTGTCATCATGCATACACCGGCCCGGCAACCTCTCGCCAATCAGCTTCTCATAGCGTACGGCCCCGTCACCCAGGAAAACGACCTCTTCATCGTCCAGATCCGCCAGCAACGTGTTGACATCGACAAGCCGTTCCGCCCTAACGACTTCGGGAATGCTGCCTTTGCCCATACGGTACAGTCCGGCATAAACCTGATTTTTCCCGGCATCCAGCATTGGACAGATCAGGTTTGGATAGGGGACGGCATTCATGGCAAGGGCCTCCAGTGTCGACACCCCCACAACCGGCTTCCCAGTGGCCAGGGCCAGACCTTTGACGGTGCTTACCCCTATCCTCACCCCCGTAAACGAACCCGGGCCAATCGTACAGGCAAGCAGATCCACCCGTGCGGCGGGCAGGCCTGTGAGAAGGCAGAGCTTCTCCAGGGCTGGAAGCAGAATCTCCGCATGGTGTCTTCCCAGGCTGAGATAGAGCTCGGCGAGAATCTCCTCTTCTCTCAGAATGGCCAATCCCACGGTCTTCGTCGTGGTTTCTATCGCCAGCGTCAGCATCTTCAGCCTGTAATTTTCCGAATAAAATCGCTGATGACCTTGATGTTCATCCTGTCAATATCCAGCATGAAGACGAAGATCATCAGGAGAATCAAAAGGGCGAAACCGATCTGCTGGGCCATCTCGCGCCAGCGGACATTGACCTCGCGGCCCGTCACCAATTCGATCATAAAGAAAAACAGATGGCCGCCGTCCAGAACCGGAACGGGCAGGAGGTTGAGAATGGCCAGATTGATGCTCAGGAGGGCCATGAACACAATGAACGGGATGATCCCCTCTTTTACCTGCGCGATGGCGATCTGGGCGATCAGGATCGGACCTCCTATGCTCTTCGGTGAAACGACCCCCTGAAACATCTTGCCGATGCTGATGAGAGTCAGTTTGCCGATCATCCACGTCTGCCGGAGACCCTTTCCCAAAGCCGACAGGGGATTATGCCTTTCGATGACGGTGCGGGGAGAGGGACTGATACCGATTTTGTAGGTCTCCACTTCCTCTCCGAAAATATTTTTCGTCTTCATGAGCCTCGCTATCACGGGGATTTCCATGGGCCGGCCATCTCTGCTGACGGTGACCCGCAGCGGTTTTCCCTCGCTTCGGCCGATGATTTCAGAGATTTCGTCCCATTTTGACACGGATTTACCGTCCAGGGAGATGATCATGTCTCCCTCTTTCATTCCGGATTCCATGGCGGCGGAAGCGGGCTGTAGGGCGCCGATCTCCGACGTCAGAACGGGAAGTCCGACCATGTTGACCACGGTGAAGATAGCCACGGCCAGCAGGAGATTGAAAACAGGTCCCGCAGCCACAATGCCGATCCTTTTAAGGACCGGCTGTTTCAGAAAGGCCCTCTTTTCATCCTCCGGTGATAATTCCTCTCCGGGGGCCTCCCCGAGGAGTTTCACATACCCCCCGAGAGGGATCAGGGAGAGGAGATATTCCGTTTCCCCGATTTTTCTGCCGACGATCCGCGGGCCGAAGCCGAGGGAAAATTTCATCACGCCCACACCCGCCCATTTGGCCATCAGAAAATGACCGAGCTCATGGGCAAAGATGAGAACCCCCAGTAAAACAACGACCGATATGATGCTGATTCCTATCAATTTCTCATTCCTTTTATTGTTTGTCCGGCCTCTTCCCTGGCCCACCGGTCGGCAGCGAGGATCTCGTCGATGCTCGGCTCTTCCTGCACCGAGTGGCGGGAAAGGACCTTCTCCACAACAAAGACGATATCGCTGAAACCGATTTTTTCACGAAGAAATGCCTCTACGGCGATTTCATTCGCTCCGTTGAGGACTGCCGGCATCGTCCCTCCCTTTCCTGCGGCCTCATACGCCAGCCTCAGGCCGGGAAATCTCTCCAGGTCGGGCTTGAGAAACTCCAGAGGACCGGCCGTAGTCAGATCCAGGGCATGATCCGTCCGGTGGAGACGGTGCGGGAAAGAAAGGGCGTAGGCAATGGGGACCCTCATGTCCGGCACGCCGAGCTGGGCGATAACACTGCCGTCCCGGTATTCCACCAGCGAATGAACGACGCTCCGGGGGTGGATGAGGACATCGATCGCCGCTGCAGGAAGGCCGAAGAGCCACCCCGCTTCAATCACCTCTAATCCCTTATTGATCATGGTGGCCGAATCGATCGTAATCTTCCTGCCCATCGCCCAGTTGGGATGCCGCAGGGCCTCCGCGGGCGTGACCGCCGCCAGTTCATCTGCAGAGGCATGGAGGAACGGCCCCCCGGAGGCGGTCAGGATGATCCGGCGGACATCTTCCCGGCTGTGCCCCTGGAGGCACTGGAAAATCGCGCTGTGTTCGCTGTCGACGGGGATAATATTCACACCCTTCTCTGCCGCTTTGCGCAGGACGATACGGCCTGCCATAACCAGCGTCTCCTTGTTGGCCAGGGCGATTGCACTTCCCGCCTCGATCGCTTCCAGCGTGGGGATAAGCCCGGCAGCACCGACCATGGCGGAAACGACCATATCGGCCCCGGCAGCGGCCGCCACTTCCCGATAACCCTCCTGTCCGTAGAGAACTGCCGTTGCAGCGGCCGGACCCAGGAGACGACGGAGCCCGGAGGCATGTTCTTCGTCGATCACCGCCGCGAGGCGCGGCCGGAAACGGTCGATCTGATTCTTCAGGAGGCCGATATTTCTTCCGGCAGCAAGGGCCGTCACGACAAATTCTTCCGGATGAGACGCGACGACATCCAGCGTACTTACACCTATTGAACCCGTAGAGCCGAGTATGGAAAGCCTTTTCATCGAATGATCAGTGCCTGATAATAGTAGACAAACGGCGCAATAAACATGAGACAATCAAGCCTGTCCAGAATGCCGCCATGACCAGGCAGGAGCGCACCGGAATCTTTTACCCCGGCGGCCCTTTTAAAGGCCGACTCACAGAGATCTCCGAGTTGTCCCGTCACGCTTCCCACGAGTCCCAGAATGACGGCATGCGCAACCGGAAGCAGCGGGAAAAACAATTGCCGAAAGAGAAGGCATCCGGCTATGCTCCCCGCGACCAGGCCGATCGTCCCCTCCACGGTCTTTCCGGGACTTACATGCGGAAGAAGTTTCCTCTTTCCCATTCCCTTTCCTACATAGTAGGCGGCGACGTCTCCGGAAAAGGCCAGAACCAGGATAAAAAATATCCACAGAACCCCCTCCGGCGTCTTGCGAATCAGGATAAAATGGGACATCAGCACGGGAATATACATCAGTCCCAGGATCGTCTTGCCGACGGGACTCATGTCCGGTTCCCGGTCCCTGATCCGAAGGAGATGGAGGATAAGACCCGCCATGACGGCAAAGCTCATCACGGCAGATAGAAGCCGAAAGTCCCCGGAGACGGCAGTCAGGAGGATAAGCAGTGCGATGACCATCGTCTGCGCCTTTTCCCCGGACATCCCCGCTCCGAAAGCCATCTGGTTGTATTCCTGCATCCCCGCGAGGGAGACCGCAATAATCAGAACGGCAAATGCGACCTCCGAACCGTACACAATGATCCCGAAAAGGATCGGTACGGCGATCACCCCGGTGATCCATCTTTTCACGTGGGGAGTCATCGCTCTTCACCTTCTTTTGGGTCGCGGGGCAGGAGACATCTGTCCACTTCTCGCTTTGCCTCCCCAAACCTTCGAACTTAACCCTGAGCCGGCGTACGGGCTTCTATGTTCGGGTGAGCTGATCGCTCGTCATTCCGAACCTCCGCTCCCGCTTCTGATAGTCGACAATCGCCTCCAGGAGATGCCTTTCTCGAAAATCGGGCCAGAGGACGTCGGTAAAGTAGAACTCCGTGTAGGCCAGCTGCCACAGGAGAAAATTGCTCACACGGCATTCGCCCCCCGTTCTGATCAGCAGGTCCGGATCGGGAAGCCCCGTGGTGTAGAGATAACGGGCAAAGAGCTCTTTGGTCACCTCTTCCGGCCTGATGATTCCGGCCAGGCCGTCGCCGACCATACTTCGTGCGGCCATGACGATCTCATCGCGGCCGCCGTAACTCAGGGCTAGATTGAGAACCATTCCCTGATTGCCGGCTGTCCTCTCCATCGCTTCCCTGATGGTCGTAAGGATAGGGTCTCCCAGGGAATCCAGGCTCCCAATGGCCACAAGACGGATATCATTGTCCATCATCTCCTGAACCTCGCCGTCGAGATATTCTTGGAGGAGTTGAAGGAGCGCACGGACCTCCGCTTCGGGTCTAAGCCAGTTCTCCATCGAAAAGGCGTAGAGTGTGAGATAGCGGATACCGATCCTTCGACAGGTCCTTACGGTCACCCGCACGGACTCGGCGCCCTTCCGATGTCCGAGGACCCTGCCCATGGCATGCTTCTTCGCCCAGCGACCGTTTCCGTCCATGATGATCGCGATATGCCGGGGAACTCTTGCCGGATCGATTTCTTTCATACTCAACCGCAGAGGTGATGACGGCTTTCCATCTGTTTTAACTAACACATCAGCGACTATTTTTCAAGGCGGGTCGAAACAAAACGGGGAGCCCCCGGGCTCCCCGTTTTCAGGACGGTTCCTCCGACCTTGTCAGATCTCCATGACCTCTTTCTCCTTGGCTGCCAGAACCGCATCGGTTTTCTCGATGTAGCGGTCGGTCATCTTCTGAACTTCTTCCTGGAAGCCATAGAGTTCATCTTCCGAGATTTCATTACCCTTTTTCAGTTCTTTGAGCTGCTCATTGGCGTCCCTGCGCGCGTTGCGCTGCTTGACCCTGCATTCTTCCGCCATCTTTCGGACGACTTTGACCAGTTCTCTCCTTCTTTCCTCGGTAAGCGGGGGAATGGCAAGACGGATCAGTTTGCCGTCGTTATTGGGCATCAGCCCCAGGTCGGATTTCTGGATTGCCTTCTCGATTGCCCCGAGAACCGAGTTGTCCCAGGGAGAGATGACGATCAGCCGGCTTTCAGGAATGGATAGAGACGCCAGTTGGTTGAGGGGCGTCGGCGTACCGTAGTACTCGACTCGGATGCCGTCCAGAAGGGACAGCGAGGCCCTGCCGGTTCTCACCTTGCTGAAGGACTTCTCGAGGGCATTGATCGCCTTATCCATGCTCTCTTTGAGTTCCTCAAAAATCACATCCTTCATGAGTTCAACCTCCGACGACTGTTCCCACGGCCTCTCCGCAGATGACCCTTCTGATGTTACCCGCCTTCTGCAGATTGAAGACGACCAGGGGAAGCCCGTTATCCCTGCACATGGATATCGCTGTTGCATCCATAACTTTAAGGTTGCTTGTCAATACATCGGTAAAGCTTATCTTTTCATACATTACAGCATCGGCGTGCTGGAGCGGATCCCGGTCATAAACTCCTTCCACCTTCGTCGCCTTGAGGATGATATCCGCCTTGATCTCCACGGCACGGAGGGTTGCCGCGGTGTCGGTTGTAAAATAGGGATTTCCCGTTCCCGCGGCAAAAATCACCACCAGTCCTTTCTCCAGGTGGCGGACCGCCCGCCTCTGGATGAACGGCTCAGCGACCTCCCGCATCTCTATGGCCGTCTGCACCCGCGTGCTGACACCCTGTCGCTCAAGGGCGCTCTGGAGGGCAAGACTGTTGATCACGGTGGCCAGCATCCCCATGTAGTCGGCGGTGGTTCGATCCATCCCCTTCGTGCTGGCAGTTATCCCCCGGAAGATGTTTCCGCCCCCGATAACGATCCCGAGTTGCACCCCGAGGGCAACCACCTCCCGGATTTCCCCGGCAATGTCACCCACGACCTGATGATCGATGCCGGAGGCTAAATTTCCCATGAGGGATTCGCCGCTTAATTTCAGCAGCACCCTCTTGTAGACAGGACGATCCATGATCACCTATTTCAGTTCCTCGCCCAGCTGAAACCGGGCAAACCTTCGCACGATGATGTTTTCACCTGTCTTGGCAATCATATTGCTGACCAGCGTATCCACCGTGATGTCCGTATTCTTGATGAACTTCTGATTCATCAGGCAGACTTCTTCATAGTACTTCTTCAGCTTTCCCTCGATGATCTTCTCCCAGATCTTCTCCGGTTTTTTCTCCTCCACAAGCTGGCTCCGGTAGATCTCCTTCTCTCTCTCGAGGGCGCTTTCCGGGATTCCCTCCGGTCTCACATAGAGCGGATTCGACGCCGCCACATGCATGGCCAGATCTTTTACCAGCGCCAGGAAATCATCCGTCTTGGCCACAAAATCGGTTTCGCAGTTCAACTCGACCAGGACCCCTATCTTCCCTCCCATATGGATATAGGAAGCAATCGCGCCTTCTTTCGTCGCCTTTGAGGAGCGTTTCGTAGCCGCCGACATCCCCTTCTTCCGGAGGCAGTCGATCGCCTTTTCAAAATCGCCTTCCGCAACCGTGAGAGCTTCCTTGCAATCCATCATGCCGGCGCCCGTCTTTACCCTCAATTCTTTCACCATCGCTGATGTGATATCCAATTTACCGTCCCTCCTCTGCCTGATCCTGCTTGCTGCCGTTCTCGGGCGATTCCTCATGTTCGTTTACGGCGGCCTTTGTTTCCACGCTTTCTGGTACATCGGTATCACCGTTTTCAGCCGCTCGCGAAATCGTCACATTGCTTCCCTTGTCGCTTTCCGCCTGGAGACGCTCCTCAAACCGCTTCTTCCCTTCGATGACCGCATCGGCCATTTTCGCGGAAAAGAGCTTTATCGCCCGGATCGCGTCGTCATTTGCCGGAATGATGTAATTGATCAGATCGGGATCGCAGTTCGTATCCACCATCGCCACAATGGGTATTTTCAATTTTCTCGCTTCCGCAACGCTAATCATCTCACGCTTTGGATCGACGATGAACAGACCTCCGGGAAGACCCTTGATGCTCCGGATTCCTCCCAGGACCTTGTCCAGTTTATCCCGATCCTTCTGAAGCCCCATGATTTCCTTCTTCGGAAAGGCCTTGATGCTGTCGTCGGCAAACATCCGATCGAGCTCATTCAAGCGGTCGATGCTTTTCTTGATGGTCGCAAAATTGGTCAGCATCCCCCCCAACCAACGCTGATTGACATAAGGCATGCCGCATCTTTCGGCCTCCTCATGGATCGACTCCTGGGATTGCTTCTTGGTGCCGACGTAGAGAATCTCTTTGCCCCCCGCAACCGTATCCACAACGAACTGATAGGCCGTCTGAAACAATCCGACCGTCTGCTGGAGATCGATGATGTAGATCCCGTTGCGGGCGCCGAAGATATAGGGTTTCATTTTGGGGTTCCATTTATTCGTCTGGTGACCGAAGTGAACCCCCGCCTCAAGCAACAACTTCATGGAAATACTCGCCATACTTTACACTCCTTCTTTGTTTTTTCCGCCACCCCCATCCTCTTGACCGGTAAACTTTTCCATCTGGAAAAGCAACGCCCGGCAATCCGGGGATGTGTGAATTGGGCAGGCTGATTAACATAAAGACTTTAATTAATCAAGCTGAAATAACCAGTAAAAGGCCTTTTTCTCAGACCGTTCTCAGGTGTGGTAATGGGCGTTAATCTTCACATAATCAAAGGAAAGATCCGCGGCGAAGACCGTCCACGACCGGCGACCCATGCCCAGTCCGAGACGCACGCGGATCTGCGTTTTATTCATGACCCCGGCCAGTTCCGCCTCCCTTCCTGCAACGCCTTTCCCTCCCGAAAAAACGGGGACGTCTTCAAAAAAGAGACGGACTTGATCCACCGGCAGAGGGATGCCCGCCGATCCTGCGGCAGAGATGATCCTTCCCCAGTTCGGATCGCCACCGAAAAAGGCAGTTTTGACCAGATTCGAATTGGCGATCGCATAGGCCACCCTCTGTGCATCGCCAAGCGTCCTTGCCTCCTCCACCGTAATCTCGATCACCTTTGTCGCCCCTTCTCCATCACGGACCAGCTCCCGCGCCAGCTCGGACATCAGGGAGGAGAGCATCTCGGCGAATCTTCCCAGGTGGCGGGACCCCTTCTTGATCCGAGGGTTCCGGGCAAAACCGTTGGCAAGAATGATCGCCGTGTCGTTCGTGCTCATGCAGCCGTCGACGGTTACGGCATTGAAACTGTGGTCCACCGATTGTCTGAACACCCTGTCGAGGGCATTATGCTCGATATCGGCATCGGTCATGATGAAGGCCAACATCGTTGCCATATGCGGTTCGATCATCCCCGCACCTTTGGCGATACCGCACAGGGTGATCTCTTTCGACCCGACCACGGCGTTGCGGCAGGCGATCTTCGGAAAGCGGTCTGTTGTCATGATACCCGCCTCGGCAGCGGGAATCCCGTCGTCGTGGAGTCCGGCAACCAGCCCCTTGACGCCCTCCTGTATCTTCCGCAGGGGAAGACGATGACCGATCACGCCGGTCGAGGCGACAAGGACCATTTCGTCCGGAATTCCGAGTTCCCCGGAAGCGGTTCTTGAAACGGCAAGGGCGTCGGCAAAGCCTTCCGCTCCGGTTGCGGCGTTGGCAACCCCGCTGTTGGCGATCACGGCCTGGGCCTCGCCGGATCTGATCCTCTCCAGGTCGAGAAGGACCGGCGCCGCCTTGAAGCAGTTTGTCGTGAACACCCCGGCTGCTGTTGCCGGGCTCGTTGAGAAGATCATGGCCAGATCCGGGCGTCCATCCGCCTTGATCCCCGCATGGACGCCGTTGGCCAGAAAACCGGGCACCCGATAGCTATTCGATGACGTCATATGCCTCCTTAAGCCTGCCAGCCGAGCGATTTTGCGTTTACCGCACCTACCGGCCGCAACACTTCTTGTATTTCTTCCCGCTGCCGCAGGGGCAGGGGTCATTCCGGCCGACCTTGGCCGTCTCCCTTTTGACCGTGGCCGTCGCCGGTGTATCCTCACCCCGCGACATGATGTAATCCTGCCGCCGCTTCTCCTCGATCCTCTCCACCTCTTCCTCCCGGCGGATCTGGACCAGGCAGAGCTTTTCCACCGTGTCCTCTTTGATACGGCTGATCATGTCCATGAACATCTCGTAGCCCTCTTTCTGATACTCCCGAACCGGGTCCTTCTGCCCGTATCCGCGCAGGCCGATCCCTTCCTTGAGATGATCCATGGCGAGGAGGTTTTCCTTCCACTGCGAATCGATGGACTGGAGCATGATCACCTTCATCAGGTAATCCATCAGGGGCTTGCCGTATTCCTTCTCTTTATTTCTAAGAAGCGTTTTGACTTCCGTTATGATCGTCTCCCGGATGGCCTCCGGTCCGAGTTCCCGGCCTCTCTCGGCGAGATTCAACTTCACGGTGAAATGTCTGAAAACCCGTTCATCCAGACCTTTAAGATCCCATTCCTCCGGATGGAGCTTCTCATCCACGTACTCCTGAACCATCCCTTCGACCATCTCCTCCAGCATCTCCTCCACGTCTTCCCAGAGCCCTTCTCCTTTGAGGACCTTCTTCCGCTGTTCATAGATGACCTGCCGCTGGCGGTTCATGACATCGTCATATTCCAGCAGATGCTTGCGGATATCGAAATTCTGCCCCTCGACGCGTTTCTGGGCATTCTCGATCGCCTTGGAAATGAGCCGGTGCTCGATCGGCTGACCCTCTTCCATGCCGATCCTGTCCATGACGGAGGAGATCCTCTCCGCGCCAAAAATCCTGAGGAGATCGTCCTCGAGGGAGAGATAGAACCGCGACGACCCCATATCGCCCTGACGTCCCGACCGACCGCGGAGCTGGTTGTCGATACGCCGGCTCTCATGCCGCTCCGTTCCCAGGATATGGAGGCCGCCCAGATCGGCCACCCTTTCGCCAAGTTTTATGTCCGTCCCGCGTCCGGCCATGTTCGTGGAGATGGTCACCTGTCCAGGCTGTCCGGCCTGGGAGACGATCTCCGCTTCCTTCTCATGATTTTTTGCATTCAGAACGTGGTGTTTGATTCCCGTCCGGGTCAGGTGTTTGCTTAAGAGCTCGGATCTTTCTATGGAGATGGTTCCTACCAGAACGGGCCTTTTCGCATCGTGCAGCTCTTTGATCTCCTCGATGACCGCGGTGAATTTCTCCTTCTCGGTCTTGTAGATCACATCGGAGTTGTCCGCCCGGATCATTGGCATGTTGGTCGGAATCACGAGGACTTCGAGATGGTAAATCTTGGCGAATTCTTCCGCTTCGGTATCTGCCGTACCCGTCATTCCAGCCAGTTTCTCGTACATCCGGAAGTAATTCTGGAAGGTGATCGACGCCAGGGTCTGATTTTCCTGTTCGACCTTCACCCTTTCCTTCGCTTCAAGGGCCTGATGGAGACCGTCGCTGTAACGCCTGCCCGGCATGACCCTTCCGGTGAATTCATCGACGATGATGACCTTGCCATCCTTGACCAGATAGTCGACATCCCGCCGGAAGAGGGTGTGGGCGCGCAGGGCCTGATTGACATGGTGGAGGGTGTCGATGTTTTGCGGTTCATAGAGATTCTGCACCTTGAGATACTGCTCGACCCTCGCGACCCCTTCTTCCGTCAGGACGACGGTGCGGCTTTTCTCGTCTACCGTATAATCCTTCTCCTTCCTAAGGTGCGGGATCACCTGGTTTACCCGGTTGTACTTGTCCGTCGATTCCTCCGAGGGTCCGGAGATGATCAGGGGCGTCCGCGCCTCGTCGATGAGAATGCTGTCCACCTCGTCCACAATGGCATAATGAAAGTCACGCTGAACATAGTCATCGAGGCTGAACTTCATGTTGTCGCGCAGATAGTCGAAACCGAACTCGTTATTCGTTCCGTAGGTGATGTCCGCATGGTAGGCGGCCCTCCGCTCATCGTCATCCATCCCATGCACGATGACTCCGACGTTCATGCCGAGAAAATGGTAGATGGGTCCCATCCAGTCCGCATCCCTCCTGGCCAGATAGTCATTGACCGTCACGAGATGAACGCCCTTCCCGGGCAGTGCGTTCAGGTAGAGCGGCATCGTCGCGGCCAGGGTTTTTCCCTCTCCGGTCTTCATTTCGGCGATCTTCCCCTCATGCAGAACCAATCCCCCGAGGATCTGGACGTCAAAAGGTCTCATCTGCAGGCTACGGCGTGCAGCCTCTCGGACGACTGCAAAAGCCTCGACGAGGAGTTCGTCCAACTCGACGCCGCTCTGAAGTTTATCCCTGAAATACGGGGTTTTTGCCTTGATCTCTTCATCGCTCAGGGCCATCATGGCCGGTTCAAGAGCATTGATTTCCACGAGAATAAGGGAAAGGCGTTTCAATTCCCGGTCATTCTTGCTGCCGATCAGTTTTCTGAGAATCGCATTGAGCATAAAATTCCTTCAAAAAAAACCGGTACCATGACCGGCGGATTCGTTCTTCAGATGGCTGATGCTCCCTCTCCAGCGACAAGGGATTAATTCAAATACTTCCTCGGATTGACAGCGACGCCGTTGAGCATCACGGTATAGTGAAGATGGGCCCCCGTGCTGCGGCCGGTATTCCCCACATAGCCGATGCGGTCCCCTTTCCTGACGGGGGCGCCGGGACGCACGGCCGCCTTGGAGAGATGGGCGTACATGGTGGAAAGGCCGTGACCGTGGTCGATCAAAATCATCCGCCCCACGTCATTATCGTAAGTCACCTCCGCGACCACGCCATCGGCGGGCGCCTGGACCGCCCGTCCATATCCCGTCGCGATATCCAGACCCTTATGAAATTCCCCTTCGCCGCTGAAAGGGGATATCCGGCGACCGAATTCGGACGTCACCCAGCCCTTGACGGGCCACAGGGAAGGGGTTGCCGCCATGATGGATTTCTTCTCCTTGAGAAGGGCCAGAAGAGAGGCAAAGCTCTTCTGGCGCGAAACGGCCTCGTTCATCAGGCTATACACCTGCCGGTGGGCATCCGCGATCATCGCCCTTTCATCAGCGGCAATCCTGGCGCGTATTCTGTTCTCCTCGCTTGCCGGACCGCCGACCCCGAGAAGCTGCTCCTTGCCGCGGCCTGTGACGAGATTGGCCAAGATTCTGATCTTCTTGTCGAACTGCTTGAGCTCCTCCATTTTTGATGAAAAAAGGTCAACCTTGGCCACCAGTCCATCGATCTGCTCCCTCTGTTCGACGGTCTGCAGCTTCAGGCGCTTCAATTCGGCCTTCTCCCGGCGGATGTGGATATAATCATAGGAGAAATACATCATGAAAAGTATGATGCCCATTACAAATATGCATACGCCTTTTACCAATGTGCTGGAAAGGCTGACTTTCTTTGCGGAACTGTGTTTCCTCGGAAGAATCAGAAGGGTATAGAAATTCTTCGGCATTGAAACCCCCATCCCAGATCTTTTCACCGGTTGCCAAGGCATAAATTTTGCCGCAAAATAACATAATCATCCCAAAAGTCAAGCATCGTTTTATCACCCAAAATTGTCTTGACTTTGAAGCGACCCTTAAGCTAAAGAGCTCAGGCACATAGAATCACATGTCCAGGGCGCTCAGAAAGGAGATTTCATGTCAAAATATGAATCTAAATCGATAAGAAACCTCGCAATCATCGGACACGGAGGAACCGGCAAGACCTCTCTGTGCGAATCCTTTCTCTACGTCGCCGGGAAAACGGACAGGCCCGGACGGGTTGATGACGGAAGCTCCTGCATGGACTATGAACCGGAGGAGCAGAAGAGACATATCTCCATCAGCGCCACCACAAACAATATCGACTGGGAAAAACACAGGATCAACTTCATCGACACACCCGGGGATTCCAATTTTACCTTTGACACGAAAAGCTCTCTGCGGGTAGTGGACGGAGCGGTGGTCCTCGTCGACGCCGTCGGGGGTGTCGAATTTCAGACTGAACAAGTCTGGGAATATGCCGACGAATTCAAGCTTCCCCGCCTCCTGTTCGTCAGCCGAATGGATCGGGAACGGGCCGATTTCGGCAAGGCGGTGGAGAGCATCCGGAAGCGGCTGAGGGAGAAGATCACGATCGTCTCTCTTCCCATCGGCGCCGAGGAATCCTTTGCCGGGGTGGTGGATCTGATCGCCATGAAGGCCCTCGTTTTCGACAACCAGAAGAAAGCGGCCAAATCGGTCGATATTCCGGCCGATATGGCTGAGGAGGTCAAGAAATGCCGGGACATCCTGGTGGAAGATATCGCCGAAACGGACGATGGGCTGATGAATAAATACCTGGAAGGGGGCGAACTGAGCGCCGAAGATCTGCAGGCGGGTCTGCGGAAAGGGGTGTTGGCCGGCTTGCTGACCCCCGTCGCCTGCGGTTCGGCTACGAAACACATCGGGATATCATCCCTGTTGGACACGATTGTGCAGTACTTCCCGTCACCAGTCGACCCAGGCGGTAAAGCCGGAAAGAAGCCGGGAAGCGAAGAGGATGAAATCCGGATGCCGGAAGAGTCGGCGCCGTTTTCGGCCCTCGTTTTCAAGACCATAGCCGATCCCTATGCGGGGCGTCTCACCCTCTTCCGTGTCTATTCCGGCACTCTCAGCTCCGACTCCAGCGTCTTCAACGCCTCCCGGAAGTCCACCGAGCGGATCGGGAATCTCTTCTTCCTGGAGGGGAAAACCCAGAAACCGGTTGAAACCCTCATCCCCGGCGACATCGCGGCCATCGCCAAACTGAAGGAAACGGCAACCGGCGATACCCTCTGCACGGAAAAAACTCCTATTGTCTTTGCCAGGGTCGAACCGCCCCCGGCGATCATCTCCTTTGCCGTGGAACTGAAAACACGCGGCGATGAAGACAAGATCGTCTCCTCCATCCACCGCCTGACCGATGAGGATCCCACCCTGTCATTCCACCGGGATGACCAGACCAGGGAGATGATCCTCTCCGGCCTGGGACAGGTTCATATCGAGGTAACCATCGAAAAGATGAAACGGAAATTCGGTCTCGAGGTGAATCTGAAGACCCCGAAGGTCCCCTACAAGGAGACGATCAAGGGAAAGACCACCGTTCAGGGGCGTTACAAGAAACAGTCCGGTGGCCGCGGTCAGTTCGGTGATACTTGGCTGGAGATCGAGCCGCTCCCGAGAGGAGTCGGCTTTGAGTTCGCTGACAGGATCGTAGGCGGCGTTATTCCCCAGCAGTACCGGCCGGCCGTGGAGAAGGGCATCGTGGAGGCCATGGCGGAGGGCGTTTTGGCGGGTTATCCGGTTGTCGATCTCAGGGTCTCCCTCGTGGACGGCTCCTATCATACCGTCGATTCGTCCGAAATGGCCTTCAAAATCGCGGGCTCCCTCGGTTTCAAAAAGGGGGTCCTCGAATGTCAGCCCACCCTTATCGAACCTATCGTCAATATCATGATCGAAATCCCCGACGAGTACATGGGCGACGTCATCGGCGATCTGAACAGCCGCCGCGGGAAGGTCCTGGGGATGGATTCCATCGGTCACCACCAGATCATCAAGGGACAGGTCCCCCTCGCCGAGATTCTGAAATACGCCCCCGATCTCCGTTCGATGACGAGCGGACGCGGAACGTTTACCTGCGAACACTCCCATTACGAGGAGGTTCCCTCCTACATCTCTGAGAAGATCATCGCCGAATCAAAGAGGGAAGCGGAGGATTAACGTGGGTTTTAGGGCCGTCATCATCACCGTCAGCGACCGCGGCGCCCGCGGCGAACGCGAGGATCAGAGCGGTCCGGAAATCGCCGGAATGATCGAAGGGCTGGGGATGGAAATTGTCGCTCGGCGGATTGTGCCCGACGAAAAGGAGATGATCCGCCGGGTTCTTCTTGAGTGGAGCGAGGGCGAGAAAGCGGACCTGATCCTGACGACAGGCGGCACCGGCGTCAGCCACAGGGACGTGACACCGGAGGCCACCCGGGAGGTCATTGAACGGGAGATCCCTGGGATGGGGGAGGCCATGCGGAGTCATAGCGCGGCCATTACCCCTCACGCGATGCTCTCGCGCGCCCTGGTCGGCACCCGGGGCCGGACCCTGATCATCAACCTCCCCGGAAGTCCGAAAGGGGCCCGGGAAAATCTTGAAGTCCTCCTGCCCGCCCTCCCGCACGCCATCGAAAAGATCAAGGGCGACGAGAGGGAATGCGCCGCCTGAGATACTCCTCGACATGCCGGGGGTGAGTCCCCGGCCAGAAGATTCCCCCGCACAGGGAACATCTGTGAAATTGCATGCAGTTTTCATAAACATAGACGGGAACCATGCCTTCCACAGCTTCCTTCGCAACCTCCTCCAGCGTCGAGTTGCAGCGCAGACATCGGCTCATCCTTCTCAACGGATCCGGTGACAGAGCCAGAACCTCCAGGATTTCACCGATCTGCGCGTCTGCGCGATCGGCCTTGATCACGACGAGGCGTCCAGCATGTTGCCGGCGTTCGAGATCCCTCTTCCTGGTCAGGGCGATCCGCCCCTCCCGGTCTGCTTTCCGGAGAAAATCCCGATCCGCATTCCCCCGGTAAAAAAGGGTGTCATAGCCAAGGATCCTAAGCCACTTTGCCAGTTTTCCCAGATTGCGATCGCAGATGAATCTCTCATCCATGCTGCCCCTCGGGCGAAAAGCGATTCAGTGTAAAGCGGCCGTTTTCGTACAGCAGATAGGAATCATGGGTAATCAAGTCGCCCAGGGTGGCGAAGGTCCTGAGCCTGCCGCCGCGCTGCACCTCACGAATGAGCGGCTTGTGACAGTGGCCCAGGATTACGGCATCATAGCCTTCCTCAAATTTGTCCAGGGAAAAACGGTACATGACCTCTGTTAGACGATCCTGCGCGCCCCCGGATATCCCCTTGCTCATCTCCGAACTGATCCGGGCGATCCGCCAGAGGAACGCCAGCGGAAGCACACGCTGCAGCCGGAAGGAAAAGGGGCTATGCAGGAATCGCCGCAGCGCCAGGTAGCGGCGATTTTCCCTGTCCACGGTATCACCGTGCGAAACGAGGATCCGCAGGCCGTCAAGATCGATCTCGGCCCACTCCGGATAGACCTCCATACCCAGTTTCTGCGAAAAATAGTCTGTGAGGAAGAAATCGTGGTTGCCTTCACACAAGCTGATCCTGATTCCCGAACGCCGCAAAAGTGCGAGCCTTTCCACCACCGGTCGAAAACCGGGATAGATCACATCACCTCTCGCAAACCAGAAATCGAATAAATCTCCCGCAATGACGAGTTGATTCACCGGTCCGCCGTTCCCGGTCGCTCCGCCTCCCCCCCTGCCGGCCGTTACGACCCCATCCCGAAGATGGTCGAAAAAATGCAGGAGCTTTTTACAGACGCCATCTTCAGCGCCTTTCAGGTGAGCGTCGGAGATAAAGATCGCTCTCATCCCGTCGCTTCCCCTTCGGGGCAGCCTCCCCGCAAACGGCAGTGTTCTCTTGAAGAAACGTTCTGGTTCATATATGGACGTCTATCAGATTTATCGCTTCCCTTCAACACAAGATCGGTGTGTCTCAATCATCTGCGCAATCTGTGGTTCCGTTCCTCTCATGTCAGGCATGGGGAAATGGCGGCGGTTTATTTATATTGACGCACAAAAACCATTTCCATATACTCACACCACCCAAAACAAGTTCTTATCAAGATTAAGGAATACCACATGAACAATGACAAAATTATCCTATCGGTAGCCACGACCGGCAGTCGGCCGTCTAAGCTGCAAAACCCCGGACTGCCCGTCACGCCCGAGGAGATTGCCCAGGCGGCGGTGGAGAGTTGGCGCGAAGGGGCAGCCGTCGTCCACGTCCATGTGCGGGACGAGGCGGGAAAGATGACCTGCGATCTGTCGCGGTTCCAGCGGGTCAAGCAACTGATCCGCGCCCAGGGATGCGATATTCTCATCAATTTCACTACAAGCGGCGGGGCCGGCCGTGTGGATGAGGGCGAGCGCTTCAACAGCTTGGCTGCCGGGCCGGAATTGGGGTCGCTGGATGCAGGCTCCATGAACTTCAATGAACGCGTCTTTCTGAATCCGCCGGACTTTCTGGAGGAACTGGCCGGGCGCATGCTGGCAGCGAACGTCAAACCGGAAATTGAAGTGTTTGATAGCGGAATGATTGGCAATGCCATGACACTTATACAGAATGGTCTGATCAAACCGCCCCCGTGGTGGCAGTTCGTCCTGGGGGTTAAGGGAGGGGCCCCCGCCACGGCACGTTCCCTGCTCTACTTAATAGATAGCATACCCGCAGGGTCGCTGTGGTCGGTGTGCGCGGTGGGGTGGCGCCAGTTGCCTATGAACATGTTGGCCATCGCCATGGGCGGGCACGCCCGCACCGGTCTGGAGGATAATCTATACTACAAGCGGGGCGAATTGGCCCAAAGCAACGCTCAATTGGTGGCCCGTCTGGCCCGCATTGCCCGCGAGTGCGGTCGGGAGCCGGCCACCCCTGCCGAGGCAAGGGAGATGCTCGGGTTGGTGAGATAAAAACAGAGGGGGTTGGGATTGTCACACGCGACAGGCATAAAATATCTGAAAGACGGGGTGCTGCCGCACATGTGGTGCTCTGGTTGCGGGATCGGCGTCATGCTGGGGGCCATGCTGCGGGCATTCGAGGAGCTCGATTACAGGAAAGCCGATACCGTCGTCGTAACGGGGATCGGCTGCACGGGAAAGTCCGACGATTACCTGTTGACGAATGCCCTGCACACAACACACGGCCGCGCTTTGGCGTTTGCGACAGGGATCAAGGCATTCAATCCGAAGCTGCATGTGGTGGTCCTGATGGGAGACGGGGACAGCGTCACCATCGGCGGGAATCACTTCATTCATGCCGCGAGAAGGAATATCGATCTGACGGCCATCGTCATCAACAATTTCAATTACGGCATGACGGGCGGGCAGGTCTCGGGCACCACGCCTGGCGGAAGTTTTACCAGCACCACAGCCTGGGGAAACCCGGAGCGCGGTTTCGATATCTGCGCCCTGGCTGAAGTCGCCGGCGCCAATTACGTGGCCAGGGAGACTCCCTACCACGGATGGGAACTCAAGGAACTCATCAAGGAAGCCCTGAACAAAAAAGGATTTTCTCTTGTAGAAGTTTTCAGTCCCTGCCCCACCCACTTCGGCAAGAACAACGAAATGAAAGAGACCCGGGAGATGCTCGACTGGTTCAAAGAAAGGGGCCTGCCCGTGAAGCGGTACAGAAAATTGAGCGCCGAGGAGCAAAAAAACCATTTCGCCATCGGGAAACTGGTGGACCGGGATGCCCCGGATTTCAATACGAGATATGAAGAGATCCGGGTCAGGGCGATGGCCCAAAAGGCCGAGTAAGGTCCGAAACGAGATGAATGAAAAGAAAGAGAGATATGAGGTCATCCTGGCCGGATCCGGCGGGCAGGGACTGGTGCTTGCCGGCATCATGCTTGGCGAAGCGGCGATGTTGGAAGGTAAAGTTGTTGTCCAGACTCAGTCCTACGGCATTGCCAGCCGTGGCGGTCTATCCCTGGCGGAGGTGATCATCGATCAGGAGGAGATCATCTACCAGCAGGTCCAGAAACCGGATATCATCCTGGCGCTGACCGAGGAGGCCCTGGAAAAATACGCGGCCTGGGCGGAAAAAGGGGCGCCCGTCTTTTATGATACTACGCTGGCGAAGGCCAGAGCGGGGGCAAACCTGACCGGTTATCCCTTTACGAAAATGGCCAGTGACCTCGGGAACACCGCCGCCGTCAACATCCTTGCCCTGGGGGCCCTGTCGGCCGCGGGCCGGATGGTGAAGACGGAAAGCCTGGCCAGCGTGATCCGGAAGCGTTTCCAGGGAAACGCCGGGGAGCTGAATCTGAAGGCGCTGCAGAGGGGCGTGGAACTCATCATGCGCCCATAGAGCAGCGATGAATCCGGGCCGGATTCATGCACCGTGTCAGGGTGCAGGAAAAAGAAACCTCCGAAGAAATTCATCCCTGCAGATCCTGCCGGGATGAACTTCATATAGCGGAATTGAAGGCATCGTTCGGAAAGGAAAGCAAACGTGGGAGCCATTCAGTGCAGGAAGAAGTCGACAGCCCCATGCCAGGAGGCTTGTCCGGCGGGCATTGATGTCCCCCGGTATATCAGGCATATCAGGGACGGACGCTTTGAAAAGGCACTGGCCGTCATCCGGGAGCGGATACCGTTTCCCTTTGTCTGCGGCTGCGCTTGCGTCCATCCCTGCGAGGCAAAATGCGCGAGGATCCAGTTTGATGAAGCCGTCGCCATTCGGATGCTCAAAAGGGTTGCCGCGGAGAAGGGCGGGCGGAAACCGGCGGTGATCTTCAAACGGCCGCCTACGGGAAAGAAGGTTGCCGTCATCGGTTCCGGTCCCTGCGGCTTGACGGCCGCCCACTATCTGAACGTCCTGGGGCACAGTGTCACCGTTTATGAAGCGCTCTCCCTGCCCGGCGGCATGCTGCGTTACGGCATTCCCGAGTATCGCCTGCCCGAGGAGATCGTGGACCGGGAGATCGCGTTGATCCGGGAGGGCGGGGTCGATCTGGTTGAGGGCACGCCGGTCTCCTCGGCGGAAGCCTTGCGGGAAAAGGGCTTTGATGCGGTTCTGGCGGCGACGGGCGCCTGGAAGCCGGCCAGGATGGGAATCCCGGGCGAGGATTCGCCGAAAGTCATCGACGGCATCTCTTTTCTAAGACAGGTCAATGAAGGAAAAACACCGGCCATCGGCAGGAAGGTGATCGTGGTGGGAGGCGGCAATACGGCCGTCGATGCGGCCCGGGCATCGATCCGTCTTGGTGCGGAGGTGGTCCAGGTCTATCGCAGGACCCGCTCGGAAATGCCGGCCAGCGGCGAGGAGATCGTCGAGGCCGTTGAGGAAGGCGTACGAATCGAGTATCTGACGGCGCCCGTGAAGATCGGAGAAGATCAGGCGACCTGCATCCGTATGAAACTGGGGGATGCCGATGCAACCGGCAGACCGGCGCCTGTTCCCGTCGCCGGCAGCGAGTATGCTTTGAGCTTTGACACCCTGATCATGGCGATCGGTCAGTCCGCGGATGCCGCTTCCGTAAATCTGGAAGGGCTAAGAAACGGGACGGTGCATGTGGATAAGGGCAATCTGGCCACTCTGAAGAAGGGAGTCTTTGCCGGGGGAGATGCCGTGACCGGTCCCTCGACCATCATCGAGGCCATCGCCCAGGGGAGACTGGCTTGCGCATCCATCGACCGGTTTTTAGGCGGCACGGGGGTCATCCCGGAGGCTCTGTCGGAAGATGAAAATCCGGCGCTGCCGGAGACCGCGCCGCGAGGGACAACGCGACCGGACGTCCGAAAAATTGCCCTGAAGAGGCGGCGCGTCACCTTCGATCCCATAGAGCTGGCCTATGAGAGAAAAGCAGCCGCGGCGGAAGCATTCCGCTGCCTCTCCTGCGATCTCCGCGAATTCGAAGTGGCGGTCAACGATCTCATCTGCAAGGACTGCGGCTACTGCCGGGAGGTGTGCAGCCTCGACATCTTCAAACAATCCGAGGATTTCAACCCCGGCGGCTACAAACCGGCCGTTGCCGTGAATACGGATAAATGCGTCGGCTGCCTGCGGTGCCTCTATATCTGCCCGGATTTTGCCATTACGATCCTGGAGAGGAAATCAGCGGAGAGTTGATTCCGCATACAGGGCCTCGGCCTGGCGGTAATCCTGATCGGTCTGCAGATGGCCCTGTCCGGGGAAGAGCCCCTGGCGGCCATCGGCTGCCTGTTGGCGGGCGGCCTGACCGGCGAGTTCCTCCGGATCGAGCCAGGTGTCGAGCGGATCGGTGAGTGGTTCAAGGCCCTCCATCCGGCGGTGGAGAAAGCCCGCGCGGCGTTGGAAGAAGAATTGGCCACGATCAACGCCTTGCCCGCAACCCTGCTGCGCCGGGCGTTCAATGGAGAATTATGATGAGAAAGCAACCCAACATCCTTCGGGAACCGCCAAGTGATTATGGTGGGGATGCCATTGTCCTTTATAGTGATCCGGACGGCACCATAAAGCTGGATGTCCGGCTGGTGCGGGAGACGTTGTGGCTTTCCCAGAAACAGATGGCCGAATTGTTTGATAAAGACTCGGATACCATCGGCCTCCATATTAGAAACATCTACAAGGAAAGCGAATTGGGAAAAGCGGTAACTACCGAGGATTTCTCGGTAGTTCAATGGGAAGGCAGCCGCAGTATCCGGCGCAGGGTGAAATTTTACAACCTCGACATGATTATCTCCGTCGGCTACCGGGTAAACTCCAAGCGCGGTACGCAGTTCCGCATCTGGGCTACCGGGGTTCTGCGCGAACACCTGACGCGCGAATCGAGGGATCTGGCCGGCAAGGCCAAGGAAATCGAAGACGCCGTCTATGACCTGAAGGCCGTCAATCCGAACAAGAAGCCGAATGTGGACACCCGAACGCCGGAAGAGCTGATGGACATCATCGAGGCAAAGGGGAAAGAAGTCGCCGCTGCGCTGGCAACCCTCCGGGTGAACAAGAACTCCGTATGATGGTGAAGCAGACGCATCATCGGTATGCCGGCGCTCCCCCAGCCCCCTCACCATCCGGCATACGGGTCCGCATCGGGTGGTGTTTTTGCTAAAGACAACTTCCTAAAAGAAACAGGTCGACATTATTCTTTTTATTGTAGATTTCAAAAGATAATCGTGATAATGAAACTGAAAATATGAAAAGCAGTTGAATATGTTCCATCACGTATAACCGTGCTGGAGGGAAATATGGACTAGCTATCATGACCCCGTTCCCAAGAAAAGAACGGGGGTTTTTATTACTGATTGGGAGGTCGCAGAGGATTTTATACCGATCCGTATAAAACACCATGACAAAAACAACGCTCATGCGTAACCATTAGATACAATGATGTTTATGACTGATAAATTATAATTTCCGTCGGCGTCTTATACGGCAAATATTGCGGCTTTTGGGTTTTTATACGGATCAATATAAACATTGTTAGGCTCGATGCAATGGATAAAATTATCGTCATAGTCGGTACAAATCATGAGTTTCAGTGGTCTGATAAATGCCGATCAAATGATGAGATTGAAAAGTTTCGAAATTATCTATCCGTTTTAGTAAAAAAGCATAGCATTCATGCAATTGCAGAAGAGATGAATAAAGAGGTTTTAAATGAAAATAGTCAGGATGAGTCCATTCCATTTCAAGTAGCTCAAAGCTTCAATATAGCACACCAATATTCGGACCCTACTATAGATGAACAATCGGAGCTTGGCATAATGAATGAAGGCACAATAGAGTATTATGGACAATATCGAAATAACTGGTCGAGAGAGGAAATCCAGGAACGGATCGAGAAAGAGTATCGAAAGCGTGAAGCTGTTTGGCTAGCAAGGATTAAAACCCTGAACAAATGGCCTTTGTTGTTCATCTGTGGTTCAGAACATGTTACACCATTTTGCAACAAACTACTTAAATCAGGTTTCATTGTTAACATTGAGGCTAATAGCTGGACCGCCTAACGGCGCTAATCAGAAATCCTAATAGTATCATTTTGAAGGTTCTTCCGGAAATTTTTAAGGAGATAGCTCATGAAAACAGAGGACAATAAAACTCCCTTCATTTCACTATTGTTTATCATAATTTTCTTATCCTTTTCTTCATCAGCTTACTCCGCCTCAGAATCTGTTTTCGCCAGCTACAAATACACGATGGGTGATAACGATACCAAAAATGATGCAAAAAGGATTTGCTTCCTTGAAGCTAAGCGATTGGCTATCGAAAAAGCAGGAACATATATTGAAAGTTCCACAGAGATAAAGAATTTCAACTTGACCCGTGATGAGATAAAGACTTTCGCCGGAGCGATCGTTAAAGTTGAGATTGCCTCCGAAGAAATTAAATTTGTCGGTGAAAATCAAATCATCTTCATGACGGTTAAGGCTGATGTTGATATCGGTTCCTTTCGGGAGAGAGTAAAGCAAATTAAGTCTGATAGGGAGCTAGAGAAAAAGGTCATTGATCAGCAACGACAGCTTCAAGGGCTGGAAGATAATCTGAAAAAATTGCAACAACAACTTACTACAAAGAATATAGATGAAGTAGTTACGCTTCGGAAAGAACGAGTGGAAGCTTTTGGAAAGATGGATGAATTAGAAAAGGTGAAATTTGACATAAAATCAAAAGCAAAAACCGCCATACAAAATCTTGAACGGGGCATGACGCCTCAGGAGGTAATTAAATTCGCCGGCGAGCCCCGATCAAAAGTATCTCATGGAAGCGATCTAAAATATAACTACGGGAATGTTTGGGTTGTGATTGAAAGCGGCGTCGTGTCTTGCATCGTGAAGGCAGAAGCATTTGTTGATGTCCGCGATTGTGACGGTTACAAGATAATTAATAGAAATGCTATAATTAAGTAAATATTTGTGTAGATGATTTCTGCCCTCTAATTGAATAAATGAACAATGTTACAATAAACCCCATGCCCGGCGCCGGCACAACGAAGGATGAAAAAAAATAAAGGGAACAGATGACCGCCTAACCAGTCACTACAGCGGACGGGCGAAAAACTGCCCGCCGCTGACCTCAATCGTTGTGTGCTGAAGGTATGGAACAATCTGCCAAAGAATTTGACGTTTTAACATGCCCTCTATGCGGCTCCCGTGAATCCCTTGTGATACGGTGGATTCCAGAAATAGACCATAGCGTGCATGAAAACACTATTGTTGGCTGCAAGAAATGCGATAAGTATTTTTCAGAAAAGGAAGATAGGCATGCGATTGCTGCATGGAATCATTTTTCTATCCAACAAAGTGATAAAGTATTAAGGAATGAGCGCCACCTTGAACTTTATCAGCTTCTTTATGCTCATTCTGAGGCAGAGAAAAAAGCGGCTTCTCTATGGACTAAAATAAATGACTATTTGGAAAAAAACATCACGCCTGCTTGTCCGCTAAAGGGAGGTGATGTTTTTGAGATCAAAGGAATGCCGGGGCAGGTTTGGTCAGTAAAGGGAGTTCGTTCTGTTTATGGTTGGAACACTGGTCCTTTCTGGATAATCGATTCAGTAAATGTGCAAAAGAATGGTCGCCTTGGCGATAAACATCACGAATTTTGGGAACGCGATAAAGCGAAACTGCGTCCCCTCAAACCATTTTGGCGCCCTACAAGATGGAATCAAGTCATTCCTGGTGAGGATTGCTTGTATTCAAGCCAGTTGGGTCAGATTCTCGATGTCGATCATTCAAAGCGAATTGCAAAAGTAAAGCTGAATGGCAAAACCGTTCGAGTGACAACCTTGGTCAAAATGTCTGTTCCCATTCACAGATTTGAAGTCACATAGGGAGGTAAATACATTTCCGCTCTCTTTTATGACTGGACGGCAGGTGATTGTGTTTTGATAAATCTGGAACAGGAGAAAGAAGTAATGAAATTTTGGCCATTTAACAGAAGATCATCGCAGAAGAATAAAGAAGGAGAATTTGATTATATTGTATGGGAAACAAATACCCTTGCTAAGGCTTCTCTCATGCCAATCGTCAACTGTTTTCCCGACTATGGAGCCATTATTGATTCGAATCTTGTGGAAGTTTGGGATTGTCTTATGACAATTGCTATGACAGGTGTCGCTGTTCATGCTGAAGGCGTGCTCTCTGACCCCCAGGTGCGGAATGAGGTTAAAAGAGCTCTATCAAAGCAGTGGCAAATAGATGCCGAGTTATTTGATGATTATTACGAATATACAAAACTGCGAACCAAGGAGACTAAGGCCCCTTTGTGTGGTGTATCCGCCATGTGGGTTGCTGATAACTTGGAACTTCATAGCAACGCAACCACAGATCTAAAAAGAAATTCACAAAAACTTGATTTCGTAAACCGTCTTTCTGCCTTTATTAATGTTTCTTTTGGAAGTACCGAAGTAGGATTCTCACACTATTTTGGGTTTATGGCACTTGACGTCGAGAAAAATATGGGAATCGACATGGGGCTTGGCACGCAAGGCACAAAAAATGATTCCCAAAAGAAAATCCCTATCATAGCCCATATTTTCGAGTCTTTTGCCAAAAAGACGGTAAAACTAATCGCAGAGAAGCAGTAGTAGTACCAAAATGGCACACAACAACCGCATTAACTCGGACTGGCAATTCCGCTACGCTCCATTGCCATCCGGTTATGCGGGGCGATGGCTCGGACGCTTCGCGCCGAGCCATCGGCGCTGCTGATTGCCATCCGCTTTTGTCCTGGCGCTTCGCGCCAGTCCATCAAGCGGCTGCAGCGGGCAGCCGTCCCCGCGAGCAAGCTCGCGTGTACGTCAGCCGCTG